>NZ_SRIO01000003.1 GCF_004684205.1 Candidatus Macondimonas diazotrophica | reverse complement strand
GGTATGGGTGGCCCCGGTATGGGTGGCCCCGGTATGGGTGGCCCCGGTATGGGTGGCCCCGGTCTCTAGAGTTGGCCTGCTGAACCGATCAGCGAGCCTGATCCGTCACGCAACCGTTGCCAGTCGAACGACTCGCCCGGGTCTGTCTTGCGCCCCGGCGCAATATCGCAATGCCCGACGATTCGGTCAGGGGTAATCGCTGGATAGGCATGCATCAACAGACGAGATATCGTAACCAGCCGCTCGTATTGTAAAGCGGTGTAGGGCACGGTATCGGTACCTTCAAGCTCAACCCCAATGCTGAAATCATTGCACTGCGTCCGGCCCTGAAATTCGGATACTCCTGCATGCCATGCGCGATGGCGGAAGGACACGAACTGGATGACTTTGCCGCACCGACGAATGAACAGGTGCGCCGACACCCGAACGCCCTCCAGGTCCGCCAGTTCAGACGGCGCTCCGGTCACCAGACGACCCAGGAACAGACGTTCGACCCAATTTCCGGTGAACTGCCCGGCCGGCAAGCTGATGCCATGGATGACCAGCAAGGAAAGATCAATGCCCAGAGGTCTGCGATCGCAGAATGGGCTCGGCCGATACACTGCGCCCCTCAATCGCCCCGTACGCCGCTCGACCTTCACTGGTAGCTGACACGTCGATTATCGTCACCGAAGAAGTATCCGCTGTCGCTGCTGCCGCTCTGCTCGGCGGCTGCCAGCTCCAAGATGGCATGCAAATCGCGGACACGTTCGACATACCGGACGGGTTGGCGCCCCTGACTATAGCCATAGCGGCTGTATCGCGAATAAGCGCGCCACGACAGTTTCGGGAACGCTTCCTTTACCCCACTCCAGCGGTTTGGATCGAGACCCAGCCGCGCAGCCAGTCGACGGGCATCCTGCAGATGCCCCAATCCAACGTTATAAGCCGCCAGCGCCATCCAAGTGCGGTCGGGCTCAGGAATCTCTGGCGGCAGGCTGTCTCGCAACTGCACCAGATAGCGGGCAGCGCCTTGAATACTCTGGGTCGGATCCAAACGATTGACGCCCAGGGAGCGGGCAGTGGATGCGGTCAGCATCATCAGCCCGCGCACACCGGTTGGACTGACGGCCGATGGATCCCAATGCGATTCGTGATAAGCCACCGCGGCAAGAAGAGTCCATGGCATGTCGTAGCGCGCTTCAGCCCGTCGGAAAGCATTGCGATAACGCGGCAGGCGCGTAAAGATGCGCCCTCGGTAAGTCGTCACATCGATGTAATCAAAGGCATCCAAGTGGCCGAAATACCGGTCTTCCTGAGCTGCGAGCAGCCCTTGATCACGATAGTCTTGCATCCACTCTTCAAGAGCCTCGGCCAACTGGGACGACGATTTCGGCAAAATCCAGGACAACTCTTCGCTGCTGGATAAATCGAAAGCGACTTCCAACTCCGGCATGAAACGGCGATTGATGGTCACTTCGGGAGACCCGGCCACCGTGCAATCGATCTCGCGCCGCCAGACCTGCTCCAGCAGTTGCTCGACGCTGAGCCCGTCGACCTGTTCCCAGTGCAAGTCTGGGTGGTCTGCCGCCAACTGCCGCAGACGCTCCTCATAAACTGAATCCTTGCCGATGCCTATACGCAGGCCGGCCAGGTCCACAACGGAACGTGGCAGGGAATCGGAACGATGACAGACCACCTGCTGGTCGATATGCCGATAAACCGGCCCGAAGCGAAAGTTTGCTTCATACGATGGCGATCGGATGATTCCAGCAGCTGCCAGATCGGCCTGTCCCTGCTCCAGCCAGTGCAGTGCTTCGGTCACCGTATCGGCCACCAAATAACGCGCACGAACGCCGAGATGACGAGCGAAATCCTCGACCATGTCGAACTCAGGACCCTGAGGACCATGGCCGCCTTGATAGAAGGTGGTCGGGGCCGTGCGCGTCACCACCACCAGCTCACCGCGCTCCCGAATGCCTTCCAAACCCTGCGAGAGGGGTTCGGAAACCGGCTCGCAGCCGACCGCACCGAGGGCCATGCCCAGCACTGCATATCGCATCCACCGCTGCATGGTCCTGGGACGTTGGGTGAATCGGCCCAAGGTTTTCGAACGCCTCTGAGGCGCCACCTGCAATCTCGTCAATGTCTTACCAGATTCGCCTGCCAAACTCGGCAACAGGCGCCAACAGTAAGCAATGTCCTGCGGACAGTTCAAGTTTTCCTCTTGCCCAAAGGACGGTGCTACCGCCACAATGCTGCACATGGACACCCCGATTCCGCCTGTTCTGGAGCTGATTTCCGAGCTTGTCGCGCTTCCCTCGGTCAGTAGCGCACAACCCGAATGGGACATGGGAAATCGCGCGGTGATCGACCGAATTGCGCAATGGTGTCAGGATCTTGGCTTCAGGACCGAAGTGCTGGCGCTGCCGGGGGCTGCCGGCAAAGCCAATCTGGTTGCAACGTTGGGCTCCGGACCGGGTGGACTGATCCTGGCAGGCCATACCGATACCGTCCCGTTCGATCACGACGGCTGGCACTCCGATCCGCTCAGAGCGGATATCAGGGAAGGAAGACTGTACGGCCTCGGCACCAGCGACATGAAGGGCTTCTTTGGCCTGGCGCTCGCCGCAGTGGCCCGGCTAAGCCCAGCAAGATTCCATCAACCGCTTGTTCTGGTTGCAACTTCAGATGAAGAAACCAGTATGGCTGGGGTACGTGCATTGCGCGATGCCAAAGCCTTTCATGGCCGCTATGCGGTGATTGGCGAACCTTCGTCGATGCGTCCAGCGCACCTTCACAAGGGCGTGATGATGGAGCGGATTCGCATCGTCGGTCACGCCGGTCATTCCAGCGATCCTTCCCTCGGACGCAACGCCCTCGACGGTATGCATCGTGTCATTTCGGCTCTGATGGACGAGCGCCGGCAGTGGCTCGAGCGCTACAACCACCCGGGTTTCGCGATCCCCTACCCGACCCTGAACCTGGGCCATATCCATGGTGGCGACAACGCCAACCGAATCTGTGGCGAGTGCGAACTGCATTTTGATGTTCGCCTCCTACCCGGCATGGCGCCCCAGGTGATTCGGGATCACCTGCAGGCGCGGGCGCAGGCCGCACTGGCGGATACGGGCCTGACCCTCGAATTCCATCCCCTGTTCGACGGCCTGCCGCCGCTCGAAACCGCACTGACCAGCCCACTGGTCGCCGCCTGCACCACGCTGACCGGACAAGCGTCAGAATCCGTCGCATTCGGTACCGAAGGGCCCTACTATCGTGAAATGGGCATGGATACCGTCATCCTCGGCCCCGGCGATATCGAACAGGCCCATCAACCAAACGAGTATCTCGCCTTGGACCGACTGAGCCCAATGATGAATATTCTGGAATCACTGATCACCCAGTTCTGCTTGATGCCTTCCACGGCCTGAACACCATGGACCAGTTCGTCAAATGGTTTCGCAACAGCACACCGTACATCAACGCCCATCGCGGCAAGACCTTCGTGGTCTGTTTCGGTGGCGAAGTGGTCATATCGCCGGATTTTCCAGCCTTGGTGCAGGACCTGACGCTGCTGGCCAGTCTGGGCGTGCGTCTGGTGCTGGTTCATGGTATTGCGCCGCAATTCAGACAGCGGCTGGATCGGGCCCGGATCGCCTTGGTGGAACACGCTGATGTCCCGGTCCTGCCCGTCGCGGCGCTGCCCGCACTCAAAGAAGCGATCGGCGCCACCCGCCTGGATATCGAGGCTGGATTTTCCAGCGGCCTCCCGCAGACGCCCATGGACGGCGCCGCCCTGCGGCTCGTATCAGGCAATTTCCTCATTGCGCGACCCGTTGGCGTCCGAGATGGCGTGGATCATCACCACAGCGGCGAGATCCGCCGACTGGAGACCCCGGCAATTCGACAGGCGCTGCAGCAGGGCGCAGTGGTCCTGCTTTCGCCGATCGGCTACTCGACCACCGGGGAGGCGTTTTTTCTGTCCTGCGAATCGGTGGCCATGCAGGCAGCGATCCAGCTGGGCGCCGACAAACTGATCTTCCTGGAAGAAGAAGATGCGGCGGCGGTGACCGCGGGACGTTCCAGCCAGCTTGATCCCGCACAGGCCGAAAGCCGGACCCGCGAGGCCGGGTTTTCTCCGGCACGTCGGCAGGCCTGGATGGGGTGCATTCAGGCCTGCCGCAGCGGGGTGCCTCGCGCCCATCTGATCCCCCGCGGCCAGGAAGGCGCACTGCTGCTGGAACTGTTCACCCGGGACGGTATCGGTACGCTCATCACGGCCGGAACATACGATGTGGTCCGCGAGGCAACCATTGACGATATCGGCGGCCTGCTGGCACTGATTGCGCCGCTCGAGGCACAGGGTATCTTAGTGCATCGCTCGCGCGAGCAGCTCGAACTCGAAATCGCCAATTTCATACTCATGGAGCGCGATCAGACCATTCTGGCCTGCGCCGCCCTGTATACCTTTCCAGGTGAAGAGGCGGGTGAAATTGCCTGCGTCGCGGTCCACCCCGACTATCGTGAGCTCGGCCTGGGGCACGATCTGCTTGCCCACCTCGAGCAGCGCGCCTGGACACGCGGTCTGCGCTGGCTGTTCGTGCTCACCACGCAAACAGCGCACTGGTTCATTGAACATGGCTATCGCCCCGCCCGCATCGAGGACTTGCCGGTCGCACGGCAAGCGCTCTACAACTTCAAACGCAACTCCAAGGTCTTTATCAAGGCCTTGAGTGCCGCGCCTGCCGCCCGCCGACCCATCGCCTGATCCGGGACTATCTCATGATCGAAACCAACGCCGACCTCCGTGATCGCGACCTGAACGTCTTCTGGCATCCCTGCAGCCAGATGAAGGACCACGAAACCCTGCCGCTGATTCCTATCCGGCGCGCGAAGGGCGTCTGGCTCGAAGACTTCGAGGGCCACCGCTATCTGGATGCCATCAGCTCCTGGTGGGTGAATATCTTCGGTCACGGCCACCCCCACATCGATGCCGGCATCCGCGCCCAACTCGATGCCCTGGCCCATGTGATCACCGCCGGCTTCACCCACGAGCCCGCCGTGGCACTGGCCGAACGACTGGTCCGTCGGGCTCCGCCCAGCCTGACGCGGGTGTTCTACGCCGAGAATGGATCCTCGGCGGTCGAGATCGCGCTCAAGATGAGCTTTCATGCCTGGCGCAATCAAGGCCACCACGGTAAAACCCGATTCGTCTCGCTGACCAACGGCTATCACGGCGAGACACTGGGCGCTCTGGCGGTCGGCGGCGTCGATCTGTACCGGGACACCTATGGTCCCCTGCTGATGCCCACCCTGCAAGCGCCCTCACCGGATTGCTATCTGCGCCCGGCGGACACCGATTGGGAGTGCCATAGCCGGAACATGCTTAAACCGATGGCCGCATTGCTCGAGACCCGCCACGCCGAGATCTGCGCGGTCATCGTCGAACCCCTGGTCCAATGCGCCGGAAACATGCGCATGTATCATCCGGCTTACCTGCGCGGTCTCCGCGAACTGTGTGATCGCTATGACGTTCACCTGATCGCCGATGAAATCGCGGTGGGCTTCGGCCGGACCGGCACCTTCTTCGCCTGCGAACAGGCGGATATCACCCCGGATTTCCTGTGCACGGGGAAAGGGCTGACCGGCGGCTATCTCCCACTGTCGGCGGTGTTGACCGGCGAGGCCATCTACGATTGCTTCTACGATGACTACGCAACACTGCGAGCCTTTCTGCATTCGCACAGCTACACGGCCAACGCGCTGGGCTGCGCCGCTGCGCTGGCCACGCTGGACCTTTTCGATACCCAGCCCGTGCTCGCATCCAACCAGGCACTGGCCACGCATCTGGCCGAGGCACTGGCGCCACTGCGAGACCACCCCCATGTCGGCGAAGTTCGCCAGACCGGCCTGATCGCCGCAGTCGAAATGACGCCCCAGGGTGACCGGCATTCGGCCTACGCCTGGCAGGAACGGCGGGGGCTGCGCGTCTATCGCCATGCACTGACCCAAGGCATGTTGCTGCGACCGTTGGGCAACGTGGTTTATTTCATGCCGCCCTACGTCATCACGCCGAAGGAAATCGACCGGATGGTCGCGGTCGCCTGCGAAGGCATCGATCGGGCGACGGCGGACTGAGGATGCGCGTTCCACGCCTCTGCATACCGACACCGCTCGCATCCGAAATCGATATCGCACTCCCGCCTGAGCAGGTGCACTATCTGCGCAGCGTATTGCGCCTTCCGATCGGCGCAGAGGTCGTGGTCTTCGACGGCCAGGGGCTGGAGTGCAGAGGCATCATCGACATGCTCGGCCGACAGGACGGCCGGATTCGCCTCACCGCGTCCCCTGTCGCGCCAGAGCGCGAATCGCCGCTCCAGATCACACTGCTGCAAGGGATCTCCCGGGGAGAGCGGATGGATCTGGTGATGCAGAAGGCTGTCGAGCTTGGCGTGGCCCGCATTGTGCCAGTGATCTGTGCGCGCACCGGTGTTCGTCTGTCAGCGGAACGCGCCGCCAAGCGACAACTGCATTGGCGCGGCATCCTGGCTCACGCCGCGGCACAATGCGGCCGCGCTCGGCTGCCGATCCTGTCCGAGGTCTTGTCGCTGAACGACGCAGTCGAACTTCCTGACCTCGATACCCATCTGCGATTGATGCTCGAACCACGCGCCGAACATGGATTTCAGCAGTGGGGCACGCCCCGTTCAGTGGCACTCCTCATCGGCCCCGAAGGGGGGCTCGACGACCAGGAGCAGCTCATCGCCCGCCGGCACGATTTCCATGGACTCCGGCTCGGCCCCCGCGTTCTGCGCACCGAGACCGCTGCCCTCGCTGCCCTTGCCGTCCTGCAAACCCACTGGGGAGATCTGCGCTGAGCCTGCGGGCGCCCGCGACATGCCTTGTGCCCACTGGCCCATCTGAACTAGATCCGGGATATGCATCTCTCCTCGTGCAAAATGAACCCGGCATAGGACCGGAAGCGCTTGATCCTGCTCGGTCAAAGGCAGCGCCTTCAACTGCTCCGCCAGCACCGGAACCATTTGCGGATACCCCTGGATCAACAATCCGATATGAATCGTCCCTTCGGTGCCCGGCACACGCAGAACGGCGACCCGCGTTCGCGGCGTAAATTCCGGCGCGGCCGTGTCGGAAAGGGATTCGAAACAGACCAGGCGCAACGTCTCCTCACGCCACGGCACCGAAATCGGCGTGCCGTCCGTGGGTCGCCTTGACGCCATCGACAGTGGAATGACCTCCACGACCGCCCCATTCGGTATCAGCAAGCGGTATCCGGTCACGGGCAGCACTTGGCAATAGAGTAACGCGGGATCCTCATTCACCCCTCGGCACCCTCTTCAGAGACGGCCAATGCGACGGGCGCGGCATGCCGGGCGATGGTCGCCAACAATTCGGCCTCTTGGTAGGGCTTACCCAGATAATCCGCTGCGCCCAAGGCCAGGGCCCGATCCCGGTGCTTTTCGCCGATCCGCGAGGTAATCATCACAACGGGAATAGCCTGAAGCGCATCGTCGGCCTTCAGGTTGGTGAGCAGTTCGAAGCCATCCATCCGCGGCATTTCCACATCAAGCAAAATCAGATCCGGTGCTTGTTCATGCATTTTCTGGAGCGCGTCAATTCCATCGCGTGCAGTCGTGGCAATCATCCCTTCCCGGGCCAGGAGCCGTGCGGTCACCCGCCGCATCGTGATCGAGTCGTCCACGACCATCACCTGGAGCGCACGGCCCGCCGATTGCGGCATCTGGGGACTGCCCTCAGGAATCTCCGCGGCTGCGGTGCGATGGCGATTGCCAATCAGCGACTGAGGATCGAGAATCAGCACCACCAAACCGTCGCTCAATATCGCGGCACCGGTAATTCCGGGCACCGTTGCCAAGCGTGTACCGACTGGCCGCACGACCAGTTCCTGGGTTCCGACGAGCCCATCGGCCACCAAGGCCCAATGGCGTCCGGCCACGTTCACCAACAGCGCCGCCCGCTCGCCGGATAGTTGCTCTCGCGAGGATTGATGACGCCCCAAGAGCTGCGCCAGCGTCATCAACTGATACTCCGCATCCAAGTGGCTTAGGCGATCGATTTGTCCCGCCTGCCATTCCGCCACCTGAGCGGGATCCATCCGGATGATGCCTTGGATACCCGACATCGGCACAGCGTAGGATTCGTCACCGACCTGTACCAATAGACAGTCACTCACGGCCAGAGTGTACGGGAGCCAGATCCGAAAACGGCTGCCCAACCCCATCTGCGAGGTGATTTCGAGACGGCCCCCGCAGGCCTTGATCTGACTGTTCACCACATCCATGCCCACGCCTCGCCCGGCAATTTGGCTAACCTCCGTTGCGGTGCTCAGCCCCGGCGCGAGGATAAGGTGGTGAATCTGCGTATCCGTCAACGTCTCGTCCGGTTCCACCAGACCCCGAGCCCGAGCGCGTGACAAGATCGCCCGGGTGTTGAGGCCATATCCATCATCAGCGATCTCAAGGAGGATCTGGGAGCCTTCGCGATGAACGCCCAACTGGATCCGCCCGGGGACCGGCTTGCCTAATCGCTGACGCTCCTCTTCTGGCTCGATCCCATGGGCCAAGGCATTGCGCAACAGATGCTCAAGCGGGGCCACCATCCGGTCCAGAACCTGGCGATCGAGTTCAGTCTCTCCGCCGCGGATTTCGAGCACGGCGGACTTCCCAAGCGCCTCGGCACTCTGCCGCACCACGCGTCGCAGGCGCGCACTGTGGAAGTCGAATGCCACCATCCGAGTGTGCAACAGATTCTGCTGAATCCCGCCGGCCAGTCGATGCTGGTGCTGCAAGGCCGATTCGGCCGCCTGCTGCGCGCCGTTCACCAGTTCGTGCAGGCTGACAAGGTCGGTCATGCTTTCACCCAACCCCCGTGAGAGATGCTGCAGGCGCGAGTAACGGTCCAACTCGAGTGGATCGAAATCCGCCTTCGAGGCTGCTTCCTTGCCGTCTTCCGGCCGGAATACGATCCGGGACTCGGCCTCGATCTCCAATTCGCGCAATTGACGATGCAACCGGTCAATGGTCCGGGCAATCTCGCGGATGTAACCCGCCAATTCCCGAATGGGTTGCTCCGCTCGGCCGTTCGCGACCAGCAATTCACCCATCAAGCCCAGCAGGCGGTCGAGCGTCTGGCTGGATACGCGCAGCTGCTCACTGACGATCGGCGCATCCTCGGTTTCGCCGGGCAACGGCGCGTCCCACCAGTCCGGGAGTGTGCTGCTCGCGGCATCGAAGCGCCCTCCCGATTCGGACACCGAAGCTGCATCTTCAGCGACCACTGGTTGCGGCCCGCCAGGCTCATCGGCAGCGTGCCGTCCAGATACGTCCAAACTGCCGCCATCCTGATCCGACCTTTCGTCGACCGAACGTTGCGTCCCGGTGGTCGATATGATTTCGGATGCCACCCCCAGCTTCTCGAGCAAGTCGCGCGGCAACTCGACCGGCAGTCCTTCGGCCCATTGATCCAACTGACCTTGCAAGGCATCCACTGCCTGACGAAGCAACGCATGCGCCTCACGCGGCATCTCCTCCTCCACGGGCCGCAAGCGCGCGAGGTAACTCTCGATGGCATGCGCCAGATCACCCAAAAGCAGCGCACCCGCCATTCGGGCGCCGCCCTTGAACGTATGCAGAGCGCCCATCAGGGCATCGACGGGGATCGCGCGGTCAGCCTTCGGGTCAACGCCAAACAAATCATCGATATGGGCCAGCAACTCGGCACTTTCTTCAAGAAAGAGCGCCCGAATCTCCGGATCGGCGGGCTCGACGCTCATCTGCTGCTCCAGCCGCTCCCGATCACGCCGCAAGCGCTGCAGCCATGCCACCTCGATTGATGGATCGATCGCCGTACGCACCGCCTGCCGGCAGGCTTCCGTCGCTTCCCCCAAGATGGCGATCTGCCCCTGCATCAGCGGTTTGTCGGCCCGTTGCGCAGCCTTGGCCCACCCATCGATCTCGTCGGCCCATTGCGCCAGCGCGTCAAGACCAACCGTCCGCGCAGTCCCCTTCAGTGTATGGAAAGCGCGCAGCACGTCCGAATCGAGCGGCAGAGCAGCATTTTCGCCTGCCTGTTGGAGATAGGACTGTATCCGCGACAGATACGCCATGGCTTCATGCTCAAACAGAGTCCACAGGTCTGTGGCGTCCTCGTCCTGCACCCCGTCGACCCCATCAATGGACGGCTCCGGAAGTGCGCCGTCTGCCATGATCGTCGGACTGGTCCGCACCTCCGCATCGATCTTGGAGTGCTGCCCTGAATCAGACTCTGCGGCCAGCACCGGCATCGCGACCGATTCCGATGTCGCTGAAACATCTTCAGTGCCCGGTGGACTTTGTCCCTCAGCAGCGTCCTGCCGCGACGGCATCATTGCAAGGCGATCGAGACAGGATTGCGCCTCACCGGACAATGGGCGCTGAAGCTCGGGCAAATGGGCGGTCAGATGCGCTGTCCCCTCGACCACGGTCATGACCACCTCGTCATCGACCGGGTCCTCCCGCTCGATCACCTGGTTGAGCACGCGCTCGATCCCCCAGGCCAATTCGCCAATCGCTTCGGCGCCCGCCATGCGGCCTGATCCTTTGAGCGTATGAAACGCGCGACGCAAATCCGCCAGCGCTGCGCGATCGATGCGGTCCTGCTGCCAGGCTGCCAAAGCCGGTTCGATCCGGGCCATGATCTCCTCGGCCTCTTCGACAAAAATCGCGCTCAGGTCGAGCGTGCCGGTGTGTGCGCTTGCGGCGTCCGCCCCTGCCGAAGACGCCACTTGCTGCGCTCTGGGCGCTGGTGTGAGCGCCTCGACAAAGCGCTTCACCATCATTCCGGCGCGTTGCTGCGCTGCAGGGTCGCCCAACGTGGACTCCTCGGCCTGCTCCAACGCCAACATCAAACTCTCGAGCGCGGCTGCCAACGCTTCATCCAGCGACGACGAACCGCGCCGCCAATCTCCCAGGACCCCGGCCAATTGATTGAAATGCGCAGCCATCTGGCTCATGCCCGCCATTGCGAGCGCTGCGCCGATTCCGGCCAGATCACCGGTCACAGTCTCGTGAGCGACCAGCGGATCGTTGGCTTCCAGATGCCCCATGACACGCCGCAGATCAACAAGCGCCTCATGGATGACCGCTTGCCGGAGCAAAGCATCGACGGTGCCGTCAGGCTGCGGGGATGATTCGGACAGACCGGCGAGCGTCGCCTCAACCCGCAGCACCGACTGGGCCAGTTCCGACCATTCCGCTTCGGGAACCCTCTCGCGCTCCATCCAGCGTTCGAGACGTGTGGATGCAAGCGCCATCTCGTGCATCAGATCGGGCCGATCGAGAATCGCGAGCGTCCCACACAGATCGCTCGTGATTCCCGCCAACACCTTGAGTTCTTCGGCCGGTGGATGCGCGCTGCGAGACAGCACATCCAGCGATTCCTTCACCATCTGCAAATCTTCGCGAATCGTTCGGGTGACACCCTCGATGGCTTCACTGCTCGCATCACCGAGTGCCAGCCGCAGTCGCTCCTGCTCTTCCGGCGAAACGATCCAAGCCGATAAATCGTAGGTCTGTGTCACCGCCTTGGCCTCGTCGGCGACCAGCGAAGGCGAGCGCGCCAAGAGATACAGCGCCTGCGCCGCCACGTGACGATGTGTGTCCTGCATCTCCGCCGTTTCGCCTGTGTCTGCCAGGCCACCCAGCATCCGCTCGATGCGCAGCACGATCGGGCGAACCTCGCTACGCGAAACGCTTCCCTCGGCCAGCGCCATCAACAAGCCGCCCAGGATCCACCAGCTTCTTGCGACGGCTGGCGTACTTGCGGCGTGTTGCAACTTCTCTGCAACCCGAACCAAGCCTTTCAGCGGCTGCGCCCAATCGTCATCCCGCAAAGCTGAAACGGTGGCATGCATCACGCCGCTGCGATAGCGCTGCGCCAAAGATCGGATGACGGCTCGATTCGTCTCGGTCGTATCCGGACCGGTCTGGATGATCAGATCCGCCCCGCCCGTCAACGCGAAAACTTCCGCGGCGCAGACCGTGGGTCGGTGCGTCGCCAATCGCAGCGCATTGATCGGAAATACCAGTAAGGAGGGGCATTCCGGCTCGCCCCGTGCCCGTAGCGCGAGATAAGCGGACAACGCAACAAGCAGGCCTGCCAGAGCATCGCCGAGATTGTCTGCATAGGCATCCGGATGCGCGCAGGCGGTCAATGCAACCAGCGCCTGTCCGGCGGAATAAGCCGGCCCCCGTAGCCCCGCAAAGTAAAAGGTGTCGCGTAACTGCTGCCAACCCTGTCGCAAAGTGTCCAGTGCTTCGACCGTGACATCGCCGCGCCCCATGGTTTCCAAGAGCCCGCGCAATTGGTCAAAGTGCTCTTGGATCGCCGGCAGCAGGGTCTCGATTGCCTGAATCTGCGCGGCATGCGGGCTCCGGGGCATTTGATCGCTCGTCGATGTCGATGCCGGTTGCATCACCTGACCCTCACGTGGGTAGCTTGAAACCCGCGACCGAACGTCGAAGCTCGGTCGCCAGCTGAGCCAATCGGCCAATCGCATGTCCGGTTGCGCGGGTTCCCTTGGCTGCCTGCACAGTCACCTCCCGAATGGCGCGCATACTGATCGACATTTCCCCCGCCTTGGCTGTCTGCTGTTGAGCAGCCTCGGAAATGCTGCTCACCAGGACCGAAATCTGGCTCGAGACACGTTCGATCTCATCCAATGCATTGCCGGCATCTTCTGCCCGCTGGGAACCGGACACCACACCGGTGGTGCTCTTCTCCATGGAGGCCACCGCTTCCTGGGTATCGGCCTGAATCATGCGCACCAAAGCCTCGATTTGCCGCGTGGCGGCAGCCGAGCGTTCGGCGAGGCGCTGAACTTCATCGGCCACCACCCCGAAACCCCGGCCTGCGTCTCCCGCGGCAGAAGCCTGAATAGCCGCATTGAGCGCCAGAATGTTGGTTTGTTCGGCGATATCGTTGATGAGCCCAACGATGTGACCGATTTCCTGCGAGCTTTCGCCCAGCCGCTTGATGCGCTTGGAGGTTTCTTGAATCTGTTCGCGAATGACCTGCATGCCTTCGATGGTGCGCTGCACGGCGGCGCTCCCCTTTCCGGCAACATCCACCGCATGTTGCGCGACGCGCGCTGACCGTTGGGCATTGTCGGAAACCTGTTCGATGGACTGCGCCATGCTCTGAATGGCCGAGGTCGTGCTCTCGATCTGCCCACTCTGCCGCTCACTGGCCACCAACAGCCGCGTGGCGACATCCTGAGTCTCCGTCACCGCTGCAGCGACACGTTCAGCCGTTTGATTGATGGTGCGCACCAGTTCCCGCAACTGCTCGACGGTGTAATTCACCGAATCCGCGATGGCGCCCGTGATATCACCGGTGACCGTTGCCTGGACACTGAGATCCCCTTCCGCCAGATCGCCCATTTCGTCGAGCAGATTCAGGATTGCTTCCTGATTCTTTTCGTTCACATGGCGGGCCTCGCCCAGCAACTGTCGGACCCGAGTCACCAGGCGGTAGACCACCAAGGTGACCAGAACCACACTGATGCCGCTCAGGATGACCAGCAGGAACGGTTGCATGAATCGCGTATCAATGGCCGCTTTCAGGGCCAGCTCCTGCTGCGTCAGGCCTTCCTGAACCGTGGCAAGACCGATCACCAGCTGCCGCGATGCACGGTTGGCCCGATGCAAGGCCAATCCATTGGCGGCTATGTAGTCGACCTGCTGGTTGAGGAGAGCGTAGCGATTCATCATTCGGGTCAAGGTCTGCCGCATCGGCCCCGCAGCGGGCAATGCAGTGATACCCAGGCCACGATTGCCTTCGGACAACGCTTGCAGGCCATCGCCGAAGTGCGCCAGTGTGTCCGTCAGTTGGCCCGGCAACGCTTCGGGGGCACCGACACCGTCGAACAACGCATCGATCCACTCACGCATGCGCTGCAGATCGAGCCCCAGGCGAAGGGTGTAGTTCACCTGTTCCTGGGACAGCCGGGCAATCCGCATCTGATCCAGCAAGGTGTCCAGATCCGACATCCAATCGGGCAATGCACCCTGAAACTCGGCTTGGTAGGCTCGGGCGCCCGGCATCACAGCACGCACCGCCGTAAGGGATTGAAGATGGGGCTGGGCTTTCGTCCACGCCTCCACCACGATATCGACACGGGCCTGAACGCTATCCGGTACAGGAGCCAGCCCGATATCGGCTTCGCCCTGCTTGAGGATCCGACTGGCCTTGGTGAAACTTTCAATGCTGCGTGCCAACTCGCTGAACGTCTGCCGATTGGCCAGTTCATCGCTGAACGCATTGGTGACCTCGAAACTGCGCGCGGCAAGGCGCTCCGTCAAGATTTGCTGTTCACTGGTCAGTTTCAGATGCTGCTCGTCTCGCCATTCCAGGCCCGCGAGGTAGGCCCAGCTGCCAAGGGTGAGGAAAATTGCAATCGCGAGTCCGCCCAGCAGATAGGACGCGATACGCCGATCCAAAGAGCGACCACGGATGAATGCAAGGGATGGTTCAAGCATGACGCGGGTGGACTCCCCTCGGGTTGCGACTAACTCACAGGCTCGCTTTTTCGGCACTCAGCCTTTGGCATCGGCAACCTTGATCGGGTCTTGATAGTCACCTGAGTCGATGGAATGCAGGATGCGCCATCAGGTTACCGGGTTGACATGCGCCACCCGCAGTAACGTGGGCCAATCGGGCACGCCTGCCCAACGGCCATCCGACAGAACGACGCCCCCACACCAGATTGCTGGCTGCAGCAATCGCGGCGTGGGACCGTCGTGGCGCAATCCCGACGCGAGGGACTGCAAGCCATGAAGTGTCTGAACGCCCAATCCGAGGATTTGGGAACCCTGCGCGAGACACACGATGAGTGGGGGCGGGAGACCGCCCCCACGCCATCCCATCAGCGCGGTCACGGCAAGCACTGGAACGAGCATGCCACGCAGATTGGTCACACCCTGGATCGCATCGGGTGCATTCGGAATGCGCGTCAACCGGGGCCGTCGAAGCACTTCCACGACCCAGGGTTGAGGCAAGGCCAGCAGCCAACCATCCGTCTCGAAGACAAGTGCTTGCGCCATCTCCGGGGACTCCACCTCGGGCCAGGACGCTTCGGGCGACGGACGGATTGGCCCGGCGTGGCACAGCCGATCCAGGCGACACAGCGCCGCAAAGGGATCGACAGGTTCAAGAAGCGCGGCCGTCTCCGGCACGTTCACGTTCCGAGCACCGCATTCATGCGGGGGATGATGTCGTGCTCATTGACCGGCTTGAGTACATAATCCACCGCCCCCTGACGCAAACCCCAAACCCGATCACTTTCCTGATTCTTCGAGCTCACAATGAACACCGGAATGGACGCCGTTTGTTGATCACGGGCAAGCTTGCGGGTCGCCTGAAATCCACTCATGCCCGGCATGACCACATCCATCAGAATGAGATCGGGGCGTTCTCTACGGGCCAGATCGATGGCCTGCACCGCATCGTGGGCAACCAGAATCTGGTAGCCATGTTTTTCCAGCAAACGCCGCAGCACGTGCAGTTCGGTCGGCGAGTCATCGACGATCAGTATCCGCGCCATTTCCCCGACCCTCTTATTGAAGCCCCCGCCCCGTCGATGTTGTTTCACCAGCCTTGAACGCGGAAATCGCTTCAAGCAGCTCCTCGCGCGAAAAGGGTTTGGTCAGATATCGTTCGGACCCGACCAGGCGGCCACGGGCGCGATCAAACAATCCATCCTTGCTGGAGAGCAGAACGACGGGGATATGCCGAAAATCCGGGTGGCGCTTGATCAGCGCGCAGGTCTGGTAGCCGTCCAGGCGCGGCATCATGATGTCGACGAACACCAGATCAGGGCGATGACGAACCACGAGCCCCAGCGCTTCATAACCATCCTGCGCGGTAATGACCTCGAAGCCCTCGCGCATCAGTAACGTCTCGGCCGTCCGACGGATGGTTTTGCTGTCATCGATCACCATTACCCGCATTGCGAGTCGGTTAGCTCCGCCAGCTGCCTGGTCATCGATTTCTATTTGCTTGTTGTCCATGGCCACACTCATCTTCGTGTTTCTCTGACGCATCACGCCGCTTGACCGATCGATTCAGTATCATGGGCGCCTGATTGGCATTTTCAGGAAGTTTCCGATGGCCTTTGTCGAACCGACCGATCTCCCTCATCTCGATCGCGTGCCCCACGATCAGGTCCGGCAACTCGAAGCTGCGCTGCTCGCCCAACAAAGCACGATCGAATACTGGTTTCGCCGCCAATGGCGGCACACGCGTCCCCCGCTGTATGCGTCGGTGGATCTGCGCAATGCCGGATTCAAGCTCACACCGGTGGACACCAATCTGTTTCCAGCCGGCTTCAACAACCTGGCACCCGGTTGCCACGCGCTCTGCGTGCAGGCGATGCGCCAAGCCATTGAACGCAACTGCCCGACCGCCAGCCGAGTGTTGATCATTCCCGAAAGCCACACGCGCAACCCTTATTACCTGGATAGCCTGGGAACGCTGGCCAGCCTGGTATCCCAAGCCGGCTTCGAGGTGCGTATCGGCTCGCTACGGCCCGACTTGAACGCTCCCGAACCCTTGGGTACGACAATCGCCCCTCATCTGCAGCTCGAGCCCCTCACGCGCAATGGTGCCCGCCTCGGCGTGAGGAACTTCGACCCTTGCCTGATCCTGCTTAACAACGATCTTTCAGGCGGCATGCCGCCGATACTGGACGGACTCGAGCAGAACGTTCTGCCCCCTACGGCACTGGGGTGGACACACCGCTCCAAGCAGCACCACTTCGCCCTGTATGCAGAAGTGGCCGACGAATTCGCCGCTCAACTGGGATTGGATCCCTGGCTCATCACACCCGACTCACGCTACTGCGGTCAGGTGGATTTCCAGAAACGGGAAGGATTGGACTGTCTAACGGCCAACGGGCAAGCCCTGTTCGATCACATCCGAGCGCGCTATGCCGAACGCGACATCGACCATCCGCCCTTTCTGATCGTCAAGGCCGATGCGGGAACTTATGGTATGGGCGTCATGAGCATTCGCTCGATCGAAGAACTCACCCAGATCAATCGGAAAACCCGTTCCAAGATGAGCTCGGCGAAGGAGGGACTTCCCATCAGTCGCGTGCTGCTTCAGGAAGGCATCCCGACTGCCGAAACCTGGGGTGTCGAGGCCGCCGTGGCGGAACCTGTGGTCTACATGATCGACGCCACGGTGGTCGGCGGCTTCTACCGCGTACACGCCCAGCGCGGCCCGACCGAGAATCTCAACGCGCCTGGCATGGAGTTCCATCCGCTGCCATTTTGCGAGCCGTGTATCTGTCCGGACCTGAATCGCGAGCCGGATGCCGGCCCGAACCGGTTCTATACTTACGGCGTCATTGCGCGCCTTGCCCTCCTCGCCGCCGCGCGCGAAATGGCGGAGATCAAGGCATGAGCCCGCCATCTGCCCAACGCCAGCCCGTTCGACGCATCGCCTGTACTCATTGCGGAGGGTGATCCATGAGCCTGCGTATCGGCGTGGTGATGGATCCCATCGCCACCATCAAGCCCGTCAAGGACACCACACTGGCGCTGCTGCTGGAAGCGCAGCGCCGCGGCTGGTCGATCCTGTATATGGAACTGGGTGATCTATATCTGGCCGATGGCACCCCTTGGGCGCACCAGCGTCCCCTGACAGTCCAGGACAGCACTCAGAACTGGTTTCATCTCGCGCCCGGAAACGATGTGCCGCTCGGTGAGCTGGATGTGATCCTGATGCGCAAGGATCCGCCATTCAATATGGAGTACATCTACGCCACGTATATCCTCGAACGTGCGCAACTAGCCGGAACCTTGGTGGTCAACCGGCCCGAAAGCCTGCGCGATGTGAGCGAGAAGGCCTACACCGCATGGTTCGCGGACTGCTGCCCGCCCACAGTGATCGCACGCGATATGGCGCGGCTTCGGCGCTTTGTCGTGGATCAGGGCGAGGTCATCGTCAAACCCCTGGACGGCATGGGAGGCGCGTCTATCTTTCGCACCCGTCACGACGACCCGAATCTCAGCGTCATTCTGGAGACCCTGACCGATCATGGCCGCCGCTTCGCCATGGCACAGCGCTACCTGCCCGCCATCAAGGACGGCGACAAGCGCATCCTGGTCGTCGACGGCCAGCCGGTTCCCTATGCCCTGGCCCGCATCCCGGCCGCTGGCGAGGCCCGCGGTAATCTGGCGGCCGGCGGCCGAGGCGAGGGCCGCCCGCTCACTGACCGGGACTACTGGATCTGTGAGCAGGTCGGCCCCATGCTGCGCAAGAAAGGTCTGCTGTTCGTCGGCCTGGACGTCATTGGGGATTCACTGACCGAAATCAATGTCACCAGTCCAACCTGCGTGCGCGAACTGGACCGGCAGTACGGCCTCAACATCGCCGGTTTGCTGATGGATGCGATCGAACGCCGGCTTGGCGAATCTGCCGCCATCGCTGCACCCTGAACCCGACCGGCCGATAACGTCCCCATGTCCTCCCAAACCACCCAAGCACCCGCCAGCCAATCTCCGACGCCGCCCGAGATCGGCAGCCACGATCGGCTCATCGGCACGCTGTTCTTCGCCGCCGTGCTTCACGGCATTCTGATCCTGGGGATCGGCTTTCGCGAGCACCCCGCCAGCCCTGACTTGAATCAGAAACTGGAAGTCACGCTGGTCCGTGGCGCACCGACAGCGGCACCGGAAACGCCGCAATTCTGGGCCCAGATCGATCAGCAGGGTGCCGGTGAGCAGGACGCACTGGAGCGGCCGCGCAGTGACCTGCCCAATTCACAGGCAGCCATCAACCATGAAGGAATTCCCCAAGGCAATGAGGCCCTCAACGAGCTAAGTGGGCGCGACACAGCCGACCCCAATACGCCGCGTGATGAGGCACCACGACCCGCCAGCCGCCAAGTCCTCACCACGACGGCACCCAATGCGCGCATGCTGGCCAGCGCGCCACAGCCGGCCGCTACCCCAGACGGCCAGCGCCTGCGCATCTCCCGCCTGATGCTCGAAGCCGCCGACAGCAACAGCGCGCTGCTGCCGGATCCGGAAGCGCGCACGCGAACGCCGGGCAAGCCTGCGCCCGAGATCCGCATCGCCGTCAACACGCGCTCGCACATTTATGCGCCTTACCTCTACCAGTGGCGCCTGCGCATCGAAGCCATCGGCAACCTCAACATGCCCAGCGAGATCACTCAGCAGGGACCCTTCGGGGACGTCACGATGGAAGTCGCGATCGGGAGCGATGGTAAACTCGAAGATGTCCGCGTGGTGGTGCCCTCACCGCATCGCAAATTGGATCAGGCCGCTTTGCGCATTCTCCAACTCGCCGCACCGTTCGAGCCATTCAGCGAGTCGATGAAGCAACACACCGAGCGCATCCGCTTTATCTGGAAGTGGCGCTTCCTGCCCGGCGAGGAAGGTCTTCCGGAAGGTGGGGGGGGCGTCTATGTCGGCAACTGATGCGTGCCGGCGCAAACGCTTTCAGGCCGCTTGTCAGGCTGTAGCAGACTGCCTACCATGAAGCCATGATCGAAGGCAGCTACCTCCAACACCATTTGCTGATCGCCATGCCCGGCATGAGCGACCGTAATTTTTCGCAGACAGTTACCTATTTGTGCGAACACAATGCCGATGGTGCGCTGGGCATCATCGTCAATCGGCCCAGCGACCTGCGGCTCTCGCAGCTGATGGACCAGATGCAGCTGCCGGGCCCAGAACAGCCCGAATGGGATACCGTCGTCTACCATGGCGGACCGGTGAACGAGGAACGCGGCTTCGTGCTGCATGAGGAACCCGGCCCTTGGGACGCCAGCCTGTTCGTGTCCGAAGCCATGCATGTGACGACCTCGCGGGACATTCTCACCGCCATCGCCAAGGGGCAGGGACCCTCGCGCTATCTGGTGGCGTTGGGCTATGCCGGCTGGGGTGCCGGACAGCTGGAACAGGAAATGCGGGACAACGCCTGGCTGGCGGTGCCCTCGAGCAGCAGCATTCTGTTCGACCTGCCTGCTCCGGAGCGTCTGGCCGCCGCCATCGGCCTGCTGGGCGTCGATTGGCGCCAGCTGAGCAGTGAAGCGGGCCATGCGTGAATATGACCATCGGCGCCGGATGGCGCACACTGCTGGGCTTTGACTATGGCACCCGGCGTGTCGGCGTGGCCGCAGGACAGACCGTCACCAGCAGTGCCTCGCCCCTGACCGTCCTGAACAATCCGGCCTCCGTCGACTTTTGGCAGCAGCTGGACAAACTGGTGGCTGAATGGCGACCCGACGGCTTCATCGTGGGCATGCCATTGCATGCCGATGGGAGCGTCGGCAGAATCGCCCAGGCCGCCGCCGCATTTGCCGGGGAACTGACGGCCCGCTATGGTTTGCAGGTGATTTCCGTGGATGAACGACTGACCTCCTGGGAAGCCGACCAGCTCGCCCGGGATCTTCCCGCCGCACGCCGGGATGCCGTGGCAGCCAGCCTGATTCTGATGACCTACCTGGAAGGACGATCGGCATGATCCTTTGGGATACCCCCCGGGTGCAAGCCCATATCGACGCCTTGTCCAACGCGATCGCGGCGCGTTACGCCGCAGCCACCGAGCCCCCCCTGCTGGTCGGCATTCATACTGGCGGCGCCTGGTTGGCTCAGGCCCTGCACCAGCGGTTGAAGGAAACCCTCAGCCTGGACGAACCCGCGGGGAGCGTCGATGTGAGCTTCTACCGCGATGATCTGGCGCGCAGCGGTGTCCCGGCCCAAGCCCGCCCATCCCAGGTATCGACCTCGGTCGATGGCCGCGAAATCGTGCTCGTGGACGATGTGCTCTACACGGGCCGCACCGTTCGGGCGGCCATGAACGAGCTGTTCGATTATGGCCGCCCCGCGGGTATCCGCCTGGCTGTTCTGGTGACCCGCAACGGCCGTCAATTACCCATCGCGCCGGACTTTCCGGCCGAAATGCTCTCGCTTGAAGCCGACGAACGCATTAAACTCGCCGGGCCCGATCCGCTGCAATTGCACCTGCTCCGGAGTTCGCCGTCTGCCCATGATGCGACCGACTACGCTTGAAAGCCCGCCGCTGCGCCATCTGCTGACCATCGATGGCCTGAGCCGAACACAGATCGTTTCCATTCTGGACCTGGCCGAATCGTTCCTGCCGGTCGGCGAGCGCGCGGTGAAGAAGGTGCCGTTGCTGCGGGGCAAGACGGTCGTCAACCTGTTCTTCGAGCCGAGCACCCGCACGCGCATGACCTTCGAGCTGGCCGCCAAGCGCCTCTCGGCCGACGTGCTGAACCTCGAGGTCGGCACGTCCTCGACGCGCAAGGGCGAAACCCTGCTGGACACGCTGCAGAATCTCGAAGCCATGCAGATGGACATGCTGGTCGTGCGCCACGCGGAAAGCGGCGCGGCGGATTTCTTCGCCCGTTATGCCGCCCCGCATGTCAGCGTGCTCAACGCCGGCGACGGCCGCCACGCGCATCCGACCCAGGCCCTGCTGGACATGTTCACCATCCGGCGCCACAAACGCGAGTTCACCACCCTCTCGGTGGCGATCGTCGGTGACGTCGCCCATTCCCGGGTGGCCCGCTCACAGATCCATGCCCTGCGCATCCTCGGCGTTCCCGACATCCGCGTGGTCGCGCCGCGCACGCTGCTGCCGGCCGCCATCGAAAGCCTCGGTGTCCACGTTTTTCCACGGCTCGAACCGGCCCTGCGCGACTGCGATGTCGTGATCGCCTTGCGGCTACAGCGGGAACGCATGCAAGGCACGCAATTGCCCAGCGAAAATGAATACTTTCGCCATTACGGGGTGGATGCCGCGCGGCTCAGACTGGCGCGTCCCGATGCCATCGTCATGCATCCAGGCCCCATCAACCGCAACGTCGAAATCGCCTCCGCAGTGGCCGATGGCCCGCAGTCGGTGATTCTCGAACAGGTGACCAATGGGATCGCTGTGCGGATGGCGGTCATGGCCGAGGTGCTGGGACGGGCGCCGGCACGAGCGATGACCGCATGAACGCGTTGACCATCACCGGCGGCCGCATCATCGATCCCGCCAATGGCGTGGATGCCCACCAGGATCTCCATCTGCTGAACGGCCGCGTGCTGGCACGGGGACCGGCGCCGGAAGGCTTCGTGCCCGAACAGCGCCTCGACGTTCAGGGTCAATGGATTCTGCCCGGCCTGATCGACCTGTGCGCCAGACCGCTCGGCGACTTTGGTCAGGAGCTGCGCGCCGCAGCGGCCGGCGGCGTTACCAGCTTGTGCGTTCCGCCGGAAATCAGTCCCTGTATTGACACGCCGGCAGTGGCCGAACGCTTGCTCGAACAGGCACGACGGGAAGGACGCGCGCGCCTCCATCCCGTCGGAGCGCTCACCCGCGCGCTGGCTGGCGAACAGCTCGCCGAGCTCGCCGCACTGCAGGAAGCCGGCTGTGTGGCCGTGAGTCCCGGACCCGACACGATCACGGACAGCCGTACGCTGCGCCAAGCGCTGGCCTATGCCTCGAGCCACGATCTGTTGGTCATGCTCAGTCCGCGCGATCCCTGGTTGCACCGCCACGGCTGCGCCCACGAAGGCGCCACCAGCACCCGGCTCGGCCTGCCAGCCATTCCCGGCGTCGCCGAGTCCATTGGCCTTGCGCGCGATCTGGCGCTGGTCGAACTCACTGGGGTGCGCGCCCATTTCTGCCGCCTGTCCAGCATGCTGGCCTTGCCGCTGCTGCAACAGGCCCGATCACGCGGCCTGCCGGTGACCGCCGATGTCGCTGCCCATCACCTGCATCTGTGCGATACGGATCTCGCCACGTTCGATACCTTGTGCCGAGTGGATCCGCCGCTACGCGGCGCTGCGGACCGCGACGCCTTGCGGACGGCAATTGGCGAACGCACAATCGATGCCGTCTGCAGTGATCACCATCCGCTTGGACGGGATGCCAAGCGTGTCCCCTTCCCCGACGCCACCCCCGGAATCGCGGGACTGGAAACCCTGCTGCCGCTGGTGCTCGAGGCCGTGTGGCAGGAAACCGTATCACTCGAGCACGCCATTGCCAGCCTGTCCGCCAACCCCGCGCGCATTCTCGGCCTGCCGCTGGGCACGCTTGCCGACGGCGCCTTGGCGGACGTCTGCATCATGGATCCCGAATACCGCTGGACGCCCGATGCCGAAATGCTGGTCAGCCAGGGCCACAACTCCCCATTCCTGGGCCACATGCTGCGTGGGCGGGTCACGCATACCCTGCTCGGCGGCCGGATCGTCTATCGACTCGACGCGAATACAAGGCACTGGTCATGACGGCATCCCATCGCGGCACCATTTTTCTCGAAACGGCGCGCATCCTCGCGCATCACGCCCCCGCCCCCGAGCAGTGGCTGCTCACGCTGGAAGCGCCCGCGTGCGCAGAGCGCGCCGAGCCCGGTCAGTTCGTGCACCTGCAGTGCGACCCTGCCTTGCCCATGCGCCGACCCCTGTCCCTTCAGCGCGTGAATCGTGAGCAAGGCTGGGTCGAAATTCTCTACAAGGTGGTCGGTCATGGCACGCGTCTGCTCACCCAGCGGGCGGTGGGTCAGACCCTGAGCCTGATGGGTCCCATCGGCCAGCCTTTCCGCCCCGATCCGGAACGGCCTCATGTGCTGTTGCTCGGTGGCGGCGTCGGCATGCCGCCCATGATCTTCCTCGCCGATCGCCTGCGCCGCGAGACCGGCTGGCGGCCCATGGCGTTTCTGGGCTCCGAACTGCCCTTCCCGTTTCCGACCCGGCCCTCGCGGCTACTGATCCCCGGGTTGCCGCCCGATGCCATCGGCACCTTGAGCCTGCTCGAGGACTGGGGCGTTCCCTGCCGCTTGAGCAGCACCCAAGGTCAACCCGGTTGTCACGCCGGCTATGTCACCGATCTCACGCGGCACTACCTCGAAACCCTTGGCGCAACGGAGCGCCGGAACGTGGCAATCTATGCCTGCGGCCCGGACCCCATGCTGCGCGCCGTGGCACAGCTGGCGCGCGCTTTCGACCTACCCGCACAGCTCTCGCTGGAGGAGTTCATGGCCTGCGCAGTGGGTGGCTGCGCCGGTTGCGTGGTGCCGGTACAGACCCCGCAGGGCAAGGCCATGAAGCGCGTCTGCGTCGACGGCCCCGTCTTCGCTGCCGACGCGGTCTATCCGGCTTGATCCAGAGACGCCCTTGCGCTACATCCTCCCAGGATTGCACGCCGGCAACACCTCGTCCGTCGGTGGCGAGCGAGCCGCCGATCCACGGCCTTCGTCGTGCTTGACGGCTACACGATTCAGCACCGCGCGGAGCTGGCGCATCAATGCATTCGCATGCACGGTCATCTGCCAAGTCCGCGGCAACCTGCCAGATGTTTCACGGGCGTCTCGAAAGGCTTCACATCCGCTAGCACTGTCTGGACGACGACAGGCTGTCGCCATGTTGCGATCGCTGGATCGGCGCAACCCGTGCGTGACACAAAGCAGCATGGTCAATGACTGAATTTGCTTGGGGGATAAAAAACATGTGCATCATGAATTCGAAAGCCTTGATTCCGGTCCTGACACTGACGGCCATGGTCGCTGCTCCCATCGCAATGGCCGCTGACACAACCGGCTGGCTCGGGGCGGGTCTGAGCAAGACACTGGGAAGCGCGGAGGCGATGACAAGGTCGCCTTGACCAGTCGTTACTGGCTCACTGAGCAAACCGGTGTGCAGGGCTCACTCTATTATCGGAGCGATGAAGCGGACGGGGGGTACGAAGCCGCGACCTACGAGCTGGCCTTGAAGGGAGTCTTCGCGCCGATCGTTCGCGAGAACGGGAAGTTCCTGCTCTCCTTGGAAGCCAGGTATGCGCATGTTGACGTGGAATACGACAGCAAGTACGGAAAACAGGATCGGAGTTCCGACGGCTGGTTCGTCTACCCCGCAATCGGCGTCGAATTCATGCTGAGCGGTCTGCCCGAACTGGGACTGAACGTCGAGGTTGGCTATCGTCATGCGCACCATGACCACAACGTCGACTATGGCAACGGTTCCCTCAGCTATGGTGATTCCAACACCGATAGCCAAGGAGTGATCGGCAGCGTGGGCGCCATCTACTACCTCTGACCGTGCTCCGCTCGTGCACAGGCCGCGCTCGAGAAGCGGCCTATCCACGCTCACCGCGGTGCGGCAGCGCTGGACTTGCATCGATCCACCGCCACGGCGACACTCGGCTGATGAGCGAAAAACCCCACGCGCCCGCCTGCGAGCGCAACCGCGAACCCATCCTTACCGTGCTGCGCCGCCATTTCGCGGACCGTCACCGCGTGCTGGAGATCGGCAGCGGCACAGGACAGCACGCGGTGTTCTTCGGCGCTGCCCTGCCGCATCTGGAGTGGCAGACCTCGGAACGCGCCGAGCAACACGAGGGCATCCGCGCCTGGTTGAGCGAGGCCGCGCTGGCCAATGTATTACCGCCGCTCCGGCTGGATGTCGCGACGGACGGCTGGCCGCCGGGCGGCTATGACGCGGCGTTCAGCGCCAACACCCTGCACATCATGTCCTGGCCCGAAGTGAAGGCCTGCTTCGCCGGGCTCGGACGTGTTCTCACCGATGAGGCCCGCGTGGTGATCTACGGCCCGTTCAATGTCGATGGCCAATTCACCAGCGACAGCAACGCCGAGTTCGATCGCTGGCTCAAGGCCCGCGATGCGCGAATGGGCATCCGCGATCTGGCTGCGGTCGATGCCCTCGCCAGCGCAATCGGCCTGCGCCTTGTCGAGGACCTGACCATGCCGGCCAACAACCGCTGCCTGATCTGGCAACGGGGTCGATGACCGACTGCCGACCAGCGCCAAGGCACATTCCCACCGCGACGTAACCGATCACGGCATCTGCGCTGCACGATGCTTGAGCCGGTCGTCCGGCGCGCGCCATACTGGTGCACAAGTCGCTTCAGACAGGGAGAACGCATCATGGGCTCGAAGGTGTATCCGGTTTTCGAACACGTCGCCAACACGGCACGCGTGGATGCTGCGCGCTACGAAGCGCTCTACGCGCATTCGGTGGCCGAGCCCGAGGCGTTCTGGGCCGAGCGGGCGCGCACCTGCGTGGACTGGATGCGACCTTTCGAGCGCGTGCTCGACTGGCACTGGGATGCTCATACGGTGCATACGCACTGGTTCGCGGACGGCTTGCTCAACGTCTCGGCAAACTGCCTGGACCGCCATCTCGACAGTCGAGGCGACAAGACCGCCATCCTCTGGGAGGCCGATGAACCGGGTCAGTCCCGGCGTCTCAGCTACCGGGAACTGCACGCGTCCGTCTGCCGGCTCGCCAATGCCCTGCGCGCCGAGGGCGTGGCCAAGGGCGACCGGGTTTGCCTGTATCTGCCCATGATCCCGGAAGCGGCCATCGCCATGCTCGCCTGCACGCGTATCGGCGCCGTCCATTCGGTGGTCTTCGGCGGTTTTTCCGCCAGCGCCCTGCGCGACCGGATCCAGGATGCCGACTGCCGGGTCGTCATCACGGCCGATGCCGCGCGGCGCGGCGGCAAGACGGTGCCCCTGAAAGCCCAGGTCGATGAGGCGCTGACCGAATGCCCATCCGTGCGCCGGGTGATCGTGGTGCGGCATACCGGCAGCGACATCGCCTGGCAGGAGGGCCGCGACGCCGATTACCAGACGCTGGTCGACGCGGCCAGCCCGGACTGCCCACCCGAGCCAATGGGCGCCGAAGATCCGCTTTTCATCCTCTATACCTCCGGCTCTACCGGCAAGCCCAAGGGCGTGCTGCACACGACGGGCGGCTATCTGGTCTATGCAGCAAGCACGTTTGCCGATGTGTTCGATTATCGCGAATCGGACGTGTTCTGGTGCACCGCCGATGTCGGCTGGATCACCGGTCACTCCTACGTGCTGTACGGCCCGCTGTGCAACGGCGCGACCACCGTGATGTTCGAGGGCGTGCCCACCTATCCCGATGCCGCCCGTTGCTGGCAGATGATCGACGAACACCAAGTGACGATTTTCTACACCGCCCCCACTGCCATCCGCGCCCTCATGGCCTTCGGCGATGCGCCGCTCGCGGGCAGTCGCCGCGCCAGCCTGCGCTTGCTCGGCACCGTCGGCGAACCCATCAATCCCGAGGCCTGGGAGTGGTACTACCACAAGGTCGGTCAAGGTCGCTGCCCCATCGTGGACACCTGGTGGCAGACCGAAACCGGCGGCATCCTGCTCAGCCCGTTGCCCGGCGCGACGCCGCTCAAGCCCGGCGCGGCCACGCGGCCGCTGTTCGGTGTACAGCCGGCGGTGCTGGACGAAACGGGCCAGGAAATCGTCGGGCCGGGCGAAGGCCGTCTGGCGATGAAGTTTCCCTGGCCCGGCATGGCGCGCACGGTCTACGGCAATCACGCCCGCTTCATCGACACCTATTTCGCCACCTTCCCCGGCTACTACTTCACCGGCGATGGCGCCCGGCGCGATGCCGACGGCGACTACTGGATCACCGGCCGGGTCGACGATGTGCTGAACATCTCCGGCCATCGGCTCGGCACGGCCGAGATCGAAAGCGCGCTGGTGCTGCATCCGGCGGTCGCCGAAGCGGCCGTGGTCGGCTTCCCTCATCCGGTCAAGGGTCAGGGTATCCATGCCTACGTGACGCTCATGGAAGGCATCGATCCCGATCCGGCGCTGGAGGCGGAGCTCAAGACGCTGGTTGCACATGAAATCAGTCCCATCGCCAAACCGGACGTGATCCAGCTCGCCCCGGCGCTGCCCAAGACGCGCTCGGGGAAAATCATGCGCCGTATCCTGCGCAAGCTGGCCGCCGGCGAGACCGACGGCCTGGGCGACACCTCCACGCTCGCCGATCCGGGCGTGGTGGATCACCTCAAACCACCGACCCGCACCTGATCACGGGACGCAGAACGGGGCCCCGCACCCGGCACGCCCCGCGCGTTCAGGAATCAACCGTGCCCCCCGCCCGGTTCCAGCGCTCGAACCCAGCCGCCAGATCGTTGATGAGATCCGCGGGCGCCTCAAGACCCGCATGGACGCGCAGCCAGGGCCCGGCAGTGGTCCACGCCGTCGCCGTGCGCGTGTGCTCCGGATGCACCGGCAGCAACAGACTTTCAAAGCCGCCCCAGCTGTAGCCCAGGCCAAACAGGGTCAGTCCGTCGACGAAGGCCGCCAGCGCCTCGGGTGTGCACGGCGCCATCTCGATGGCGAAGAGTCCGCTGGCACCGCAAAAATCGCGCTGCCACAAGCCATGGCCCGGATCCTGCGGCCAAGCGGGATAACGCACGTATCGCACCTCCGGCCGGGCGCTCAGCCACTCGATAAGGGTGAGCGCCGTGGCCTGGTGGCGCGCCAGCCGCACGGCCAGCGTCCGCAGCCCGCGCAGGCCGAGCGCACATTCCTCGCTTCCGGCGCAGTGTCCCAGTGCCACCGCGGCTTTCTTGATGCGCTCGTGATGCGCCGCGTTGACATTGATGATGCCCAGCATGGCATCGGCATGGCCGACCACATACTTGGTCGCTGCATGGATGGATACGTCGACCCCGTGATCGAATGCCTTGAAATGGAGCGGCGTGGCCCAGGTATTGTCGAGCGCCACGGGAATCCCGCGCGCATGCGCTAGCTGACAGATTGCCGGTATGTCCTGCACCTCGAAGGTGAGCGAGCCGGGTGATTCGGTAAAGATCAGGCGGGTTTCGGGGCGGATCAGGCCAGCGAGATCGGCGCCCGAATCCGATGCGTAGTAGGTCGTGCTGATCCCCATGCGTGCCAGCAAGCCGTCGCAGAAAAACCGCGTTGGCCCATAGACAGTATCGACCATGAGCAGATGATCACCCGGCTCCAGAAACGCCAGTAGCGTCGTGGTAATCGCGGCCAGCCCGGATTCGACCGCCACTGCCCGATGCGCGCCCTCCAGCGCCGCCATGGCCTCTTCCAGTGCAAAGGTGGTCGGCGTGCCGAAGCGGCCGTAGTAGGTGCCCGTGAAGGGCTGGCGCGAGGCGGCTTCCAGTGCCGCCAGGTTAGGAAAGAGCACCGTGGACGCGCGGTAGACCGGCGGATTGACCACGCCGTCGAAACGCGCGGGGTCGCGCCCAAAATGCGTCAGGGCGGTTTCGTCATGCACAGGCGGTTCTCCGGACGGCAAAAGGATCAGGGCCCCTCGCTCACGCGCCGCTGGAGATTGCGCACACCATGGCGACCGATCAGCAGCAACAGAACCGGGGCTCCTGCCAGAAGATGCCAGTAATAGGTGGAGAAACGCCAGAGCAGCAATGCCGTCGCCAACTGCGGCGCCGCCACGTATGGTGACAGCAGGAACGCCGAGCCCATCTCAGCCACGCCGGCACCACCGGGCAACATCCCGATCTGACCCGCACTGAGCGCGACCATCTGCACCAGGAACACGGTGGCCCAGGCCAGCGGCGCATTCAGTCCCCACAACACCACATAGAGCACGCTGTAGCGGGTCACCCACTGCAGTGCACAGACCACATAGATCGCCAGCAGGCGGAGCCGAGGGATACTCATCAATTCCTGGATGCGGCGGCGAAATTGCAACGCGAAACGGCCGATGCGACGGCGCGCCTGCGGCGTGACGCCCGTCATTCCGCCCAGTGTGTTCCCCCACTGCAGGATGCGGCGAAAGCGGATCACTGCTGCGATGGCGATGAGAACCAGCCCCAGCAGCAGGCCAACCGCCATCATGGCGCCGAACTCCAGGCCCGGCGGCCACAACGGACACCACCACGCCATGATCGGGATCAGTGCGAGGAAGAAGGTCAGGTCGATCAGCTGATCCATGGTGTAGATCGCCGCGCCCTCGGCGCTGCGCAGGCCATGACGGCTCAGCAGGGTAGCGTAAGCCACCGGGCCCGCCAGTCCCATGGGTGTGGCATTGACGACACACTCGGTCGCCATCACGGTCGCCAGCGCTTCACGCTGGCCCAGCCGAACGCGTCCCAAGGTCATCAGCCGAAGCCGCAACGCGCTGAAATTCCAGGCGATTAAGGCCAGAAACGGACCGAGGGCGAACAGCGGCCAGGGCACCTGCCACAACAGGCGCAGCGACGCGCCGCCGCCGTATCCGAGTGGCACGGCCAAGCCGGCCAGCACGGCGATTCCGAGCAGGATCCACGGATGGTGTCGCACCGCTTGACGCTCCTTTCTCAGCTCCAGCGGGCCACCCAGGCCGCTTTGGTCAGCGACTCGCGCTCGTGTACCAGTCGCTCCAGTGTCCGGAGCCACCAGCGCGCTACAGCCGGGTACTCCAGATCAGCCGGATGAATGTCGAGGCGGACTGACGGACGCTTTCGGCCACGCCACAACACCCAATCGTTGCGCACTCGCGACAGAACGCGTCGTGTCCGGCTGCGCACACTCCAGACCAGACTCACCTGGGGCTGGACCTGCCAGTCGGGCAAGCGATACAGACACCGCCGACCGGCCGCATAGCGCATCGGCAGCATGGGCAAGGCCTGCCGCGTGCCCCGGCTCATGAGCCAGGCCGGCGCCACAAAACCCTGCGCGGTCAACCCCACGTCGGCCAGCTGCTGCAGCCCATGCGCCACACGGCCCAGCGCGCGCGGCGCGCTCAGGGCCGCAAACTCGCCTTCCCGCGCCGTGTACAGGCGGCGAAGGATCCATTGCCGCGGCGACAGACCCAGCGGCTCCTTGTCCTGATGCCACACACCGTGAAACACGATTTCATCACCGCGCTCGCGACGCAGGCGCAATGCCGCAACGAACTCGGGGTGTGCCGGCAAGCCGCCTTGACCGTGATAGTCGGTCACCACCAGCAAGGAGCAGGGAATTCCGCTGCGGTCCAGCGTCTCCAGAAGGACGCGGTAACGCCCCCAGGTCTGCGGCGCGACATCATGCAGCACCACCATCAGCGTGCCGCGGGAGGGATTCGAAATCACCGCGTCCGGTCGCGGGGCGGGGGTCGACAAGCTGTTCATAGGTCTGCCTGAGTTGCTCCATCTGAATCGCCCAATCCCAGCGGGTCTGCACCCAGCACCGCGCCCGCTGCCGCATCGCAGCGTGATCCGCTTCGAACAGGGCGCGCACCGCTTCAGCCATGGGCCGTGCCTGTGGCGCCGCAGCCACGACACCCGCCTCGGGCGACACCAGTTCCGGCAGCGCGCCGCGGCGGCTGACCACCACCGGGGTCCCGCTCGCCATAGCCTCCAGCACGACCAAGCCGAAGGTTTCGCAATCGCCGGCATGCACGAAGACATCTGCGCTGGCCAGCAGGCGTGACAGCGCCGTACCCCGGACATAGCGCGACCGCACCGTGACGTTGGCTTGCGAGACCTTGGGCATGCCCGGACCAACCAGCAGCAGATGATAACGCGCACCCAGCAGGGCGAAGGCCTGCAGCAGCACCGGGAGATTCTTCTCCGGCGCGGCACGCCCCACGAATACGGCCAGATGCGTTTCGGGTGCCAGGCGGAGCCGCGCTTTGAGCGCCATCGGGTCCGAGAACTGCGGGTGAAAAGCCGTGCAATCCACACCCAGACCCTGGATGCCAAGATTCGGGATCTCGAGCCGCGCAAGGCACTCGAGCACGTAGCGACTCGGCGCAAGCACGCGATCGCAGCGGCTGTAGAACGCCCGCAGATAGCGACCGGTAGGCTCGCGCAGCACCTGACCACCGCAGCGACCGGCCAGCGACAGCACGTCGGAATGGTAGAACCCCACGACCGGGACACCGAGGCGCTGACCAGCCTCCAGCGCCGCCCAGCCCGGGATACCCGGGTCGGCGGCCTCGATCAGATCGGGGCGGGCCGCCTCAAGTGCCTTCAGCCAGCCAGCCTGCCGCCAGGGAAATCGATAACCATGGCTGAACGGCAGGGGCGCAGCAGCCACGTATCGGATGTCCCCGGCTCGCCGGGACCGGCGTCCCGGCACTACCAGGGTGTGTCGCCAGCCGGGCAGCCGCCCCAGCATCTGGCGCTTGACTTCCAGGTAACGACGTACGCCGCCACTGTCCGGTGCATAGAAAAACGTGATGTCAGCCAGATGCACCCAGACGCTCCTTTGGCGGATGGAGCCTCCCCGTCGGGCGGGAGATCGTGGTGATCATCCTAGAACTGCCAGATTGCAAAACTGCGACAATTTCGGCGGGGACGTGGATCATGCGCATCGCCTGATCCTTGCCCGCGGGACGCCGCTTCACCGGCCCCGATGCATTCGATGCAGCGCTCCGCGCCGTCAGGCCGGATGAGTGCTATGGTAGGCACTCACCCGACCTGACTCATGCGGCGTCCGTCAGCGCCAACCCCCTTTGGGGACCCGGTGACCGATGCCATCGTCTGACTCGCTCGATTCGAACCGGAGAAACCGATGAACCAACGAAGCGGTGGCTGCCTGTGCGGCGCGGTGCGTTTCACCCTCACCGGGGAGCCCTTGTCCATACGCATCTGCTGGTGCCGGGATTGTCAGCACCTCTCCGCCAACGGCTCGGTCAATGTGCTCGTCCCGGAGGACACACTTTCGATTCGCGGGACGCTCGCCGAGTACACCAAGAGCGCAGACAGCGGCAATCGGGTAACCCGCGAGTTCTGCCCCAGCTGTGGCACCCATCTGTTTGCCCGTTCCGCAGCGCGCCCGCATCTCAGGGTGCTGCGGGCTGGCAACCTCGACGAACCCGCGTCGATTCGTCCCCAGCTGAACATCTGGACTGCCAGTGCGCCGGCATGGGCCTGCATGGACCCCGCGCTGAGCGGTGTACCCCATCAGCCGGCGCCGCCACCGGAATCGTCCTGAGCAACGGGCGAAAGCGCCGGCGGAGGAAACGCCCGGTCACGGCGCGAAATGGATCAGCGGCACCTGCATCTCGGCCCGGCTCACGCCCCCATGCACACCCACCTGATCATGAGGCCGCTCACCCGGCACCTGATCGATGATCACCCACGGCTCGCGCAGGACCAGCACCAGATCACCCACCCGCTCATGCAGGCGAGGATGCACAGGACCCGGGCCGAACCAGCCCGCGTCGAGCACGGTATCGCGGTGCTGAATGATGGCCGCATCGGCGAGTTCCTCTGCCGCCAACGCCGCAACCTCCGCCGAACGCCCCGGCTCGACATAGGCGTAGGCCAGCCGGCGCTCGCCGCACAGAGGCCGCATCAGGGCATGTACGAGCCGGGGATGATCGCCCAAGCGCACCTGATCGTGCGGCGGGTTGTCGATGAAGCCGTGATCCGCGGTGATGACAAACTCCACATCGCGTCCCCCCATCCGCGCGACGAAGTCCTCGAGCGCCGCATCGAACGTGGCCAATTCGGCGGCCACCTGCCGGCTGCCGATGCCGCATTCATGGCCGAGCCGGTCGATCTCTCCATAGTAGGCATAGGTATAGGTGGGAGCTTCCGCGCGGCGGAGCACCGACTCCAGGGTCTCGAACAAGCCCGGCAGACCACGATAGGGCCAGCGCTCGGCACTGCCCGTATGGTGCCGATTGTACGGCGAGTCGCAGATGAACCAGGGTGACACCACATGACACTCGCGCGTCAGACGGTCGGCCAATGGGTCGGCCACGAACAACTGCTTGCACCACCGCTCCGCATCGGCATGGGGAAAGCGTTCGCCGCGGATCCACAGCGGCAAGGGGGCAATCACCTGATCCAGTTCGCTCGCATAGACGTGCCAGCCGGTGAGCCCGTGTGCCGCCGGGGCAAGCCCGGTCAGGACGGTGGTAATGGCACTGGCCGTGGTGCTGGGAAAGACCGAGGTGAGGCTGCCGACGCGATGAGCGCGCAGAAACGCTCCCCCCGATGCCGTCTCGAGCAGGCCATCGCCGAGACCGTCCACCAACAACAGCACCAAGTGACGTGCGGACCCGAATCCAGGCGGCACGTACCGCAACGGCGCATAGCCGCGCCCCGGCCCGCCGCAGGCAAGCTCGATGCTGGCCATCAGGTTGAGCAGGCTGCCCCCGGCATAATCGGGCCACAACATGGCAGAGCGCGCGCGCGCCGCGCTTGATCGCCTCATGGCAGTGCCTTCGGCTTGGCCCGTGCGGTGGGGGCCGCCGTCAGGGGATCATCCGGCCAGGGATGGCGAGGATAGCGCCCACGCATTTGCTTTTTGACCTCCGGATACGCTTGCTTCCAGAAACTTGCCAGATCGGACGTGATCGCCAGCGGCCGACCCGCCGGAGAAAGCAGATGAATCACCAGAGCCTGCCGGCCTTCAGCCAAGACAGGGGTGTCTGTCTGCCCGAACATTTCCTGCAGTTTAACGGCCAGCACGGGTGGATTCTGGATGTAATCGATCGGAGCCTGCCTTCCGGCCGGTGTCTGGAAATGAGTCGGCAGCAGCCCGTCGAGACGACGCATACCGCCGGGCGGTACCTGGGCCGCGAGCGCGGCATGCACCAGATCGTCATCGATCTGGCCGAGACTGGTCAGGCCAGCCAGAAAGGGTTCCAGCCAATTCGCCACGCCGTTCCGCAGCGCCGCATCGGTAACATCGGGCCAGTCGCCGCTCGGGTCCAGCGCCCCCATGCGGGCCAATCGCGCGCGCAGCAGCGCCGCTCGCCTGCCCCAGATCAACCGGGTCCAGCCCTCGCCCGCCAACCACGTCGTCCAGGCCGTTGCCAGAGCCGCCGGATCCGGGCGAGGCAGCGGCGACTCCTCCAGAATCAACGCGCCCAGCCGTCGCCGCCGTCGGGTCACCATGCTCTCGCGCATCGGATCGAACCCGGTGTCTACCGCTTCGATGATCCGCTCGCCGGCAATGTCGAACAGTGCGGTCGGCGAAATCGGTGCCGCCAGATGAATACGCGCTTCGGTCTCCCCGCCACCCAGCCGGGCGACGACAAGATAGGGCGCGTTGGCCAGTGAATCTGCGGGATCGAGCCGAGCGCGGCGTCCTGATAACAACCGGAAGAGCCCCGGGGTCTGGAACTGGGCGATGCGGTCCGGATAGGCCCAGGCCAGCAGCCGCCCCACACCGTCCTCATCCGGCGCCGTCTCCTCCGCATCGTTCACACCCAGCCGCTGAGCCAACTGGTCGGCAAGCCGCCGTAACGGGTCCATTCGCGCCCGGCCGCCCGCCTCGAAAAGAACCAGCCGGTCCTGAATGTCGGCGAAGACGGGCGCTTGACTCCGGCGCATCGGGTCGCGGCTTTCGATCAGTGCGGCAAGGCGGCACGCGAGCTGGCCGACGCCGGCATCCCGGGCACGCAGCAGCAGATGCGCGAGCCGTGGATGAACACCCAACCGGGCCATGGCCTGGCCGTGCGCAGTGATGCGTCCCGCGCCATCCAGCGCCTCGAGCGCCTGAAGCAGCTCGCGCGCTTGCGCAAATCGCGCCGGATGCGGCGCATCCAGCCACCGCAGCATCCCCGGATCAGTCACGCCCCAGAGCGCGAGTTCCAGTGCCAATCCGGCCAGATCTGCCTGACGGATCTCCGGCTCGTTTTGCCGCAGCGCGCCCTCGAACGTCGCTTGCGCGTAAAGCCGATAACAGACGCCGGGACCCTGCCGTCCGGCGCGACCGGCCCGCTGCTCGGCCGCTGCTCGCGAGACGGGCACGGTCACCAGACGTTCCATGGCGCGCGCCGGGTCGAACCGGGCGGTTCGCGACAGACCGGTATCGATGACGACAGCGATGTCCGGCAGGGTGAGGCTGGTCTCGGCAACAGCGGTCGCGAGCACGAGTTTCCGTTTCCCCGGGGCCGCAGGCATCAGCGCTGCCTGTTGTGCGGTGGGCGCCTGATCGCCGAAGAGCGGCATTACCACGACATCGGGGCCCGGGTTCGCCTCAGCCAGTGCCGTGGCGAGCTGCCGGATTTCGGGAACGCCGGGGAGAAACACCAGCACCCCGCCCGTCGTTTCCTTCAGCGCCCGATTCACGGCTGACACCCAGTCCGATGTCACCTGATGTCTCGGGGCCGTGGAAACCGGCGGCGGCCGATAATGTATCGTTACCGGAAACATACGGCCGGGACATTCGAGGATGGGGGCATTTCCCAGCAACCGGGCGTGCTCCCGGCCATCAATCGTGGCACTCATCGCCAACAGGCGCAGATCCTCGCGCAGCGCAGCCCGGCTTTCCAGCGCCAATGCCCAGCCGAGATCGGCCTGCTGACTGCGCTCATGGCACTCATCGAAAATCACCAAGCCGTAATCCTCGAGCGCGGGATCGCTCTGGATCAGGCGCGTGAAAACGCCATTGGTGACCACCTCGATGCGCGTGCGCGGCCCGATGCATTGGTCGAGCCGCACTCGATAACCGATCGTTTCGCCGACGACTTCACCCCGTTCGGCCGCCATGCGCCGGGCAGCCATGATGGCAGCCAACCGGCGTGGCTCAAGCACCAGAATGCGCCGCTTTGCCAGCCAAGGGGCAGCGAGAAGTGCCGGTGGAACCCGGGTTGTCTTGCCCGCACCGGGTTCGGCCTGCAACACCAGCGCACCCCGCTCGGCCAGCAGGCGGCTGATCTCGGGCAGCATCGGCGTGATCGGCAGGGAAGATGTCACGACAGCCTCGTCATGGCGCCATTGTACCCAAGCATCCAGCCTTAATCGGCTGCTGAATGGTGGTATCGTTGGCGGTTTTGGAATCACTTCACCCGAGCTGCGATGCCACCGACCGATCTCCGCACGTGGTTTCCCAACACCCGGCCACGGGCCTCCTCCGCGTTCCTGGAGCAGGCCGGCCTGGCCGGCTTGATCCTGTATGCGGCCATGCTCACCCTCCACAAGGACCTGTGCTACGTCGGCGAATGGCTGATGCTGCTCGCACTGGCCGCGAGCTGGACCATGGCGCGCGAGCGCTTGCTGCGCGACGGAATCTTCCGCCTGGGTCTGATCTGGGCACTCTACCTGGCCGTTTCCTGCATCATCGGCGAGATCTGGATCCCCGGGTCGCTTGGCGATCAGATCCTGGCTGCCCGCCGCTGGATGAAACTCGGCTTCATCGTTCTGGTGGCCTGGTGGCTGGGTGGTGACTGGCAGGCGATTCGAAGGCTGTACGCCATCTTGTTTCTGGCCTTCGCGATCGTGATGCTGCGTTATTTCCTGTACCCGCTCTACTGGGAAAAAGGCCTTGCCGGCGGTCGCCTGCGTTTCGGCATGAACCCCCAGCGCAGCGCGCTGTTCTTCGCCACCGCCCTGCTGGGATTGCTGTTTCTGGCGCGCGATGCGTGGGGCGCTCGCGGTGGACGGCGATTCGGGCTGCGGGTCGCGGCGTGGGGCGTATCGGTGATGTTGATGACGGTGGGATTGCTGTTCACGCAAACCCGGGGCGTCTGGATCGGGATAGCAACAGGGGTCCTGGCCACGATACCAATGGGATTGACCGCCATCCGGGCCCGCACGAATTATCGCGGGTGGACGCTGGCGGGCGGCGTGGCCGGGCTGGGGCTGGTGGCGCTGATCGGAGTTGGGCAATGGCCGCACATCGCCGAGCGCTTTGGTGAAGAAGCGGTGGTCGTCCAAGCGCTCGAGAACGGGCAGTGGGAATCAGTTCCCAATACATCCCTCGGCCGGCGCATTCACCTGTGGCACTGGGGTTGGACCATCTGGCAGGAGAGCCCCTGGTGGGGCATCGGCATCAACAGTGTACGTCCCCTTGCCATGTCCGGCGATCTCTCCCATCGACTCGGAGAGTTCGAGATTCCCCACTTGCATAACAGCTGGCTGGAATTGCTCGTCTCCACCGGCCTGATCGGCGTGCTCCTGTTTGCCGGCTTTGCCGTGCTGGCGGCGCGAGGCGGTCTGTGGGCCTACCGGAACGGTCACCTCCCGGGTCGGTTCCTGCTCATGCAATGGGCCATATTGATCATGTTTCTGGTCGCCAATCTGACCGAAGCGCACATCACCAAGTGGATTTTCTGGCCCTATCTGGCCCTCTTCTGGGGTAGCCTCTATTCTCCGGCTTTCTGGTTCCGGTCGACCACCACCTCATGAGCGCGCCTGAGCCCACATCGATCACCGTCATCATCCCGGCCCACCAAGCCGAACGTTTCCTCGCGCGCGCGCTCGACTCGGTCCGCGCACAGACCGACCCCGACTGGGCACTGGTCGTGGTGGACGACGGCTCCACCGACGGCACGCTCGCGCTGGCCCAGCGCCATGCTGCCTGCGACCCGGCACGCATCACGATCTTAACCCAGCCCAATGCGGGCCCAGGCGCGGCTCGCAATCGCGGCATGGCCACGGCGCAAAGCGCCTATGTCCTGTGCCTGGATGCCGACGATGCGTTGGTCCCGGAGGCGCTCGCGCAGCTGCGTGAAAACCTGAACAGCCATGGACCTGCCGACCTGTTGTTCGGGGGTCATGCCGTCGTCCGAACCGATGGCAGCCGCAAGACCCATACGCCGGACGCTCGATGGGGGACGCCGCTGGCCGATTTTCGGCGTTTTCTGTATGGCCAGGGCGTCGGGCCGACGCATGGCGCAGTACTCATGCGCCGCGAACTGGCGACCCGTCTGGCTTACCCCGAAACCATCCGCAACAACGAGGATGTGGTGCTGTTCGCCCAGATGCTGGCCTTGGGGCACACCCGCAGCCTGCCCGATCTGCTGGCGGTGAAATACCGCCAGCCCGCAAGCCTGCGCAACGACGTGAACGCGCTGTGCGCGGCCAGCGAACAGATCGCTGCGCTGCTGTTCGATGCGTGCCGCCTGGCGCCCGTGTTTCTCTCCGAACGCGCCGCCTTCGCAGCCGATCGGCAGTTGATGTGTTTTCGCATGCTCAGCCGCGCCGGCCGGCAACGCGAAGCGCGTCAGCACTTTCATGCCGCGATCCGGCTTTCCCCGCAGGCGGCGCTCCAACCCGGATTGCTGTTCAAATATCTGCGCAGCTGGGCCCGGAGACAACACGCATGACTGTCTCGGCTGAACGTCCGCTGCCGCTGTCGGTGGCAATCATCGCGCGCAATGAAGAAGCGCGTCTGCCCCGGTGTCTGGAAAGTGTTTCGGGCCTGGCGGCCGAGATCGTGGTCCTCGACTCCGGCTCGGCCGATGCCACAGTGGCCGTAGCCGAACGCTTCGGCGCCCGCGTCGAAATCACCGACTGGCCGGGCTTCACCGTCCAGAAAAACCGCGCGCTGGTCGCATGTCATCAGCCCTGGGTGCTGAGCCTGGATGCCGACGAGGCCGTATCGCCCGCCCTCGCCGATGCCATCCGCGCGCTATTTGCCGCCGGCGACCCGCCGCGCACGGGCTATTTCATCAACCGCCGCAACCGCTACCTCGGTGTGTGGCTGCGCCACGCCTGGACCCCCGAATGGCGGCTGCGGCTTGTGGCACGCGACCAGGCCCGCTGGACAGGCGGCCGGGTGCACGAACAGCTGACGGTCACAGGCCCGACCGGACGCCTGGCGGGGGATTTGCTCCACGAATCCTATGATCGGCTGGACGACCACCTGCACCGCACCATCGCGTATGCCCGTCTCGGCGCGGAAGATCTCATCGCCCGCGGTAAGCCCTTTCGCGCGTATAAGCTCCTGCTGTCCCCACTGGGTCGACTGATGCGCATCTTGTTGCTGCAGCAATCGTGGCGCGACGGTTGGCGCGGGGTGCTGATCGCGGCATCGTCGATGCTGGCGGCCTTTGCCAAACACGCCTTCGTTCTCGAACATCACCTGCGCAACACCGAGCGGAACCGCCGTCCATGACCCCCCCTCTGCACATTGCCTTTGTCCATCCGGCCTACCGCCCCGACGGCGGGGCCGAGCGCATCCTGGCCCGCATGCTGGCCGCCCTGGAAGACCACTCGGTGCAACTGACCGTGGTCACGCGGCGCTGGCAAAGTGCGCAGGCCGGACCGGGCATCAATGTCGTCCCCTGCAATCCGTTCCACCTCGGGCGGCTGTGGCGCGAGGCGAGCTTTGCGCGCGCCGCCTGCCGCACCCTAGGCGGCCTGCAGGCCGATCTCATTCAATCGCAGACGCGCATCCCCTGCTGCCATCTCTACCGGGCCGGCGGCGGCGTGCACCGGGTGTGGCTGCGCGAGCGCAACCGGGCGCGCGGCTGGCCGGGCACGTTCAGCCAGTTCCTGAGCCCCTACCATCGCTACAAACTGACCGAGGAAGCCCGGCTCTACGCCAGCCCGAATCTCCGCGCCGTGATCTGCAACTCACGTATGGTGGCCGAAGAAATCCGCCATGAGTACGGCGTCGATCCGGCACGACTGCGCGTCATCTATAACGGTGTGGACAGCGACCACTTCCGGCCCGGCGCCCTGCACGCCGAAACCTTGCAGATCCGTCCTCGCCTTGGAATCTCGCCCGAGGCACCGGTGTTCCTGTTCGTTGGATCGGGCTTCGAGCGCAAGAATCTCGCCGCCGCCATGACCGCGCTCGCCCGCATGCCGCGCGAGGACAGCCAGCTGATCGCCGTCGGCCAGGACAAGCACGCGAATCGCTATCGAGCCCTGGCGCGGCGACTGGGCGTGGCGCACCGCGTTCATCTGGTCGGCCCACAGGACGATGTCCGCCCGTGGTATGGCGCTGCCGACGCTCTGGTGCTGCCCACGCTCTACGATCCGTTTGCCAACGTGGTTCTGGAGGCCATGGCCAGTGGCCTGCCGGTGATCACCAGTCTCAAGTGCGGCGCGGTCGATCTCATCGAAAGTGGAAAAAACGGCCTGCTGGGCGACGCACTCGACCTGCATGTTCTGGCCGAGCACATGTCGGCCCTGTGCGATCCTGACATCCGCCGGCGCATCGGCGCCGCTGGACGAGAGACCGTGGTTGCGCTGACCCTGCCCCGCATGGCCGATCAGCTGATGGCGCTGTATCGGGAACTGTTGACGCGTGATCGCTCTTGAACCGATCGCTCTGCCGGGGAAACGGCAGGCCTGGATCAATCCAGACTGGCCGGACCGGGACGGTTTGATGCAGATCCTCGCGTCCAGTGAGATGACGCCAGCAGGCGCCCTCATCCACAAAGATGATCACGCCAGCCTGGTAACCACCGTCGTCATAGGGCCGCGCCGCTATCTGCTCAAGCACTACCGCCGCCAACCCTTCCGGCGTGAGCTCGGCCGGGCACTGCGTCGACCCAAGGCGCTCCACAGTCATGAGATGGCTCTGGCGGTCGCGGCGCTGGGAATTCCAACCGCCCGGCCGGCCGCCATCGTGACCGAGCCGTTCTGCACCGTGCTGCGCCGCGGCGCCTGCCTCATTACCGAAGCCCTGCCGGGCGTTACCGCGCGGACTTTCTTCGGCGATCCGGCGGTGTCTCCCAATGAACGCGCGCGCATCGCGGCCCGGATGGTGCAAATTCTCAGGCGCCTGCACACGGCCGGGATGGTCCACGGTGATGCCAAGGACAACAATTTCCTCATTGACGGCGACCGTGTGTATCTCATCGATTTCGATGAAACAGCCCGGCCGAGACGGCGACAGGAAACGCTGCGCCGCAAGGACTGGCGCCAGCTGATGCACAACTGGCGCGCCGATCCGGCGACCGCAGCCCTGTTTCAATCGCTGCTCGGCGCGACGAAGAATTCCTAGCTCACCATCCCATCATCACCCGCTGGCTTCATCTCGGCAGGGAGCGGCTCGGGTCCCGCGCTTGCCGCGCTCGTGCGCGCGACCCCCAATTATTAAGATATCCTTACGACAACAGGGCGTGCGGGAGTCCAGGTCTTCCCCGGCCCATTGCCACGAGGCGCGCGTGATGATCCATGACACCCATCAACCGGAGGCAGCTGGGCAAGATGAGCCTCAAGCCGCAGAAGCCCAAGGGCGATATCTTCTGGCCGTGCATGAAGCGCTGACCCGGTTACTCGAGGACGGAGACTCTCCGGGCTGGAAACGGGTCAGAAGCTCAAAATCCGCATTGGTGGCCCAAACCACGCAGGCGCCATTCTTCTATGCGAAGATCTTCTTCCCACGCCGCTGGTACGAAGGCGTCAAAACCCTTTTCCGCGGCGATCGGGCCTATCGCACCGATTGGCGTACTCATGCACTGCGCAGCGCGGGGTTTTCGGCGCCGGCCGTCGTGCTGCGCGGGCGAGTGGCCAACTTGCCGTTCGTCATTACTGAAGCCGCGCCCGGCATGTCACTGGCAAAGTATCTGGACCAGCGTGCGCGAGTGCCCCGACTGGCCGGCCAGCCGCTCGCCGACTGGCGCGCTGCGCTGCGCAGCCTCGGCCGGGAAATCGGCCGATTGCATCAGGCTGGTTTTTTCCATACCGAGTTGCGCACGAGCAATATCCAGATCGAGTCGCGGCCACAGGGTGCGGCCCGTTTTTCCTTTATTGACAACGAAGGGACGCGGCGCTTCCGGCACATTCCCCGGTGGCGGCGAGTCAAGAATCTGGCGCAGCTCAACATGGACCATCCACACATCAGCCGAACCGACCGCATGCGTGTCTTTCGTGCCTATCTCGATGCGATGGGCCAAGGCCATGCGCGAAATCAGCTGGCCTGGGAAATTCACCAGCGTACCCAACGCCGGCTCATGGAAAACGCCAGTCGCCGTGCCGCCGACGGATCGCAGCGCTCGGATCGCAACGCCGCATCGATCCGCCCCTAGCGGAATCAACCGAGGCGCTGCAGCCGGTCCCAAGCGTCCAGTGGCGGCAGTTCCTGCAGCTGCGTGCTGTCGGCAAAGGCGCGCAGCCGACGGAACACCCGTTCACGAACGAATCCCTCGGGCTGATTCTTGTCGACCACGTAAGCCGTCCATTCGGCGTAGGCATCGGTAAAGGTCATCACCGAGTAGCCGTGGTGGCCGAGATCGGCAAAGCGGATGTGCGGATTGAGCGCGCCGAGCAGTTGATTCCCGATCGGAACATCGATTTTCGGGTTGCGCGGATCACGCTTGAGCGCCGTATTGATGGCGTCGAGACCGCCGGCAGAGGTGATCGAGGTGGTCATGAACTCGACGCCGATGGTATTGGCCGGATCCTGATTGTTGGCCTGGCGGTAGTCCACTTTGAGATGGGCCACGATGTGCGAATGAAAATCCCCGCTCAGCACTACCAGATTGGGCCGGCTGCCATCGCGCATGGCCTCGGCCAGATAATGGCGCTCGGCCTGATAGCCATCCCAGGCATCCAGATTGAGCGGGATCCGCCGATCCGCTCTTCCAACGCTGAGTTCCGCCATCAGCGTCTGGTTCCCCCAAACGCGCCAGCGGGCGTTGGACGCGAGTGTCTCCGTCACGAGCCAGTCGCGCTGAGCGGTGCCGAGCATGGTTTGATCGGTATTGGTGTAGTTGCGGCAGCCGATCGGGACATAGCGCTCGCGCACGTCTCCTTCGCCGCAAGGGTGAGGTGAGCGGTAACTGCGGCCATCCAGCATGAAGAGATCCACCAGCGTGCCAAACGAGAAACGCCGATGGATCGCGTAGAAATCATGGGGGTGCGTCGCTGCCGGATTGACGGTGACGCGGGCGGGAATGAACTCCAGCCAGGCCTTGCGGGCATCCATGGCCAACCCCTTCAGCAAGTTGGGATCGTTGCCATAGATCGGATCCACGGTGTAGGGATGATCGGGCGCGCCCAAGGTGTCGCGGGCGGCGTCCCAATAGCAGTCATTGGCCGTTTCGTGATCGTCCCAGACCGCGATGAATGTGTGGTTCTCCATGCAGCGCTGCAGGTCGGCATCGCTGCGGTAGGTGCGATGGAGATGGCGATAATCCGCCAGATCGAGCGCCACGATGCCGTCGCTCGGCAGCAAAATGGTGCGGTCGGCGAATGGCAGCGACTGAAAGCGGGGGTCGCCCGCCGTTTCATAGATGAAATCGCCCACGTGCACGACGAAATCGACATCATCCCGGTCAGCCAGTTTGCGCAGCGCCGTATAGTAGCCGTTGGTGTAATCCTGACAGGTCAGTACCGCCAGCTTGATCTTGTCCGGCGTCATGCCCGCCGCCGGCGCGGTGCGGCAGCGTCCCGTCGGGCTGACCGCTTCGCCATAGATAAACCGGTAGTAGTAGCGGGCATCGCTGCCCAGCTGGCCGTCGAGATCAACCTTGACGGTATAGTCATCCTGAGGTCCGATCAGGTTGCCGGCGACCGTCCCTTCCATGACGATGTGGCGAAAGAAACGGTCTTTGGCGACCTGAAAGCGAAGCGGCTCGATGGCGCGGTAGAAGGCCGGATCGATGCGCGTCCAGAGGATCACCCCGGTGGGGGACGGATCGCCGGAAGCCACCGACAGCGAAAAGACCTGCCGGTTGGCCGCCTCGCGCGCTGGAACGGTCGGCGCCGTTGCAGCATTGAGCGTCCTGTGAAAAGTCAAGGCATACGGGGCCACCAGACCCAGTCCCAGCAAACCCAGCACCTGTCGACGATCCATGATTCCTCCCACTTTTCACCGCTGCGCCCGGGAATTGTTTGGCCCGAGCATCCTCTAACACCCCAACACTGCCAGGAACACCTTAAACCGCTCCTATGAAACAATGTTTAAAACGTCGGCCTTTGTGGACACTTCTGATCCTGATGCTGTGTAGCGGATGGGCGTTCGCCAGTGATCTCGACCCGTCTGCCCGGAGCGAACTGCATCGAAGCTTTACGCTGACACATGAGGGACGTGCTCGGCACTATGAGGTGCAACTCCCGTCGGAGACCGCGGCCGGTCCCATGCCGGTGATCCTGGCCATCCACGGTGCCACCGGCTCCCTTGAAACCTATCGTAAAGTGGCCAATCTCGAACCGCTTGCCCACCGGGAAGGGGTTCTTGTGGTTTATCCCCAAGGCAACCGGCGTGGAAACGTCCTGCTGTGGAACGCGGGTGCATGCTGCCTGCCCGATCTGAATCCCCCGGACGATGTCGGCTTCATCCTGCGCGTACTCGATGATGTTGCGCAGCATTTCACCATCGACCCACGGCGCGTGTATGCCGTCGGCATGTCCAACGGCGCCATGATGACCTATCGACTGGCGACCGAAGCGCCCGAGCGCTTCGCGGCCGTTGCGACGGTCGCCGGTCCCATGGCGCTACGGCACTTCAAACCGCGCGCGCCGATCTCGATCATGCACATCCAGAGCGTCGACGACCCCATTCTTCCCTTTGGAGGCCGACGTTTCCTGCCGGTCCCCCTGCCGAGCGGCCTGAAAACGATCCAGCGTTGGGTGCAGTATGCCCATTGTCCATCAGAACCGGTCACCGAAACCGTGCGCCATGCACCGCCGGGTGAACCCCGGTCGTGGCAAGCCACCCGGAAACACTGGACGCCGTGCGACGATGGTACCGAAATCGTGCTGTGGAAACTCGAGGGCGCTGGCCACGTGTGGCCTGGCGGTTACCAGCCTCCCCATCTGCGCACCTTGGCCGGCGAGGAATATGATGTCATCGATGCCAGCCGGGAAATCTGGCAGTTCTTCAAGCGCCATCATCGATCGGCTGCATCGTCCCCGGGAGTTTTTGAATCATGATGCGTCCCCAACGACTGCTGGAGCGTGTCCAGCCCGCCGCTGCGTCGATTGTCGGTCAACGCCACCGCCTCACTGAACTCATCCGTACCGCGGCCAGAACCGCAGCCCGGGCGCTAGATCGGTATCCTGCATTCGCTGAAATCAGCGAATCGCTGGAAACCGCACTCCGTCTGCTCAAAGCCTACGCACAGGGCCGCTACCGGGAAATCCCCTATCGGTCGATTCTCGCATTGACGGCCGGGCTGATTTATCTGGTCATGCCGCTTGATGCGGTGCCCGACATTCTGATCACCATCGGATTCATGGATGACCTCGCCGTGTTATCCGTGGTCATCCGCCAGATCAGTCATGATCTGGAAGCGTTCCGGGCCTGGGAATCGGCACAAGAGGGCGCAACGCCAGCCAAGCCCTTGCACCTGCCGCGCGTTGTGGAATGAACGCGGACGCAGTGAGCGCCATCGGCTGCCCGGCTGGACGCTGAATCATCGGGTCTCACCGATGGCCATCACGCGCCGTTGATTCCCGCCGAGCCACCGTCGCATCGGCAAAGCCGCCTGATCGTATGGTTGATATCGGCATGCGGACCCCGCGGTCTCGCAAGCAGAGCGCCCTGCATCGCTCAAGCTCCCGTCGGCGCGCTGACCTCGAACACCGCCTGTGCCACACGGTTTCGCCCCGCCCGCTTGGCGGCATAGAGCGCGCCATCAGCCATTCGAAGCAGATCCGTTTCCCCCCCGCAGTCCTGTCCTTGCACGTCCGCCACGCCGATGCTGACGGTCACCCGGCCCAGCGGGGATTCGGCGTGGGGAATGGCGGCATCCCAGATCATGCGGCGGATGCGCTCGGCAACACTAAACCCGCCGGCAAGCGGCGTAGCCGGCAGAATGATGGCGAATTCCTCGCCGCCATAACGCGCCACGAGATCGCCGCTGCGACGAATGGCGCAGGCGATGGTCGCCGCGACTTGTTTCAGGCAGGCATCGCCGGCCAGATGGCCATAATGGTCGTTGTACTGCTTGAAATAATCGATATCCAGCAACAGCAGTGCCATTGCATCGTAGGGCACAGGGGCGGGTGCGCTCTGATCGGCCAACTGAGCGCGCCGGGCGCGCCGCCATTCTTCGTGCAACGCTTCATCGAATCGGCGACGGTTTGCAACTTCGGTCAGGCCATCGACCATGGATAAGCGGCTCAGACGGCCGTTGGCAAGCTCCAGTGCACGGCTTTTTTCGTCGAGTTCCCGCGTCTGCCGTTCGATCAGGCCGTGGTTGTCACGCTGTGCACGCAGCATCGCCGCAATGAGCCGCTTCTTGGATTGGGCGTTGCCGTTGGTGATGGCCCCGATCAGCCAACTGACGAGCCAGGCGCACCAAAAAAGGGCAAACAACAAGCCATCGACCTTCCCCTCACCCGGCGCAAGCTGATAGGTAACCCAGACGATCGCCTGAACGATTGCCCCCACGAACAGGGTCGAACCAAAGCCAGCGCCCAGGCCCAGGAACGCGGTTGTGGTCGGCACCAGCAAGGTCATGAGCATGACGCCGAACAGCGAAAAGCCATCCCACCAAACGAATCCGAGCGCCAGCAAGCCATGACCCAGAACGAATCCTCGATCGGCGCTACCAAAGGACCACATCATCCGCTGGCAGAGACTGGTTCGAAAGTAGACGTACTGGGCGATCGTCCAGGCAATCGCCAAACTCATGAACACATCCTGCGCTTCCTGCGAGAGGTTCAGGAGCCGGTAGCGACGTGCGAGGAAAACCAGCACGAAGAACAATGCCCAAGTGATCACGGCCAGCGGAATTCCACGCATCGCTTCTCGCCGATGCCGGGTGAGTATCGCTTCGTTCTTGCCCAGGTCCCCACCCGGTAAGGCCGGTTCCGTCACCTCGTCCATCCCCATCCGGGCCCTGTCATTCCGCCCCTGTTCAGTCTCGCTCATCGTGTCGCCTCGTGACCCACGCACTCGGCAAGGGCCATGACGCAGCGGTTCCGTCCGCCCCGCTTCGCTTGATAGAGCGCGGCGTCCGCTGCGTTGATCAGTTCTTCAGGACTTGTTGCAGCCTGTTTGTCGGCCGCGGCGATGCCCAGGCTGATGGTCACATGATCACCGGTGGTGGAATCGGCATGGGGAATGGCCAAGCCGGCAATCGCCTGGCGAATCCGCTCAGCCACCTGGCAGGCACCTTCGCGGGGCGTGCCGGGGAGCAGCACGGCGAATTCCTCTCCACCATAACGCGCCACCAGATCACTGGAACGGCTGATGGCGCTGCTGATCGCCTGTGCGATACGCCGCAGACATTCGTCCCCCACGGGATGCCCGTAGCGATCGTTGTAAGCCTTGAAGTGATCCACATCGATCAGGATCAGCGCCAGATCTTCCAGATCAGCCGGTTGGCGAGCGGGCTGGGTTCCGAGGCTGGCCCGGTTGCGGCGTCGCCACTCCTCCACCACCGCCTCATCGAAGCGGCGCCGATTGGCCACGTGTGTCAATCCGTCCATCACGGACATCCGCTGCAGCGCGTCGTTGACGCGTGCCAGCTCGGCCGTACGATCGTCGAGACGGGATTTCTGATTCTGAATGATCTCGGTGGCGACACGTTGCTGGCGCAACAGATCGACCACCATGTACTTCTTGCGGCGATGAATTCCGTTGACCGCGGCGCCCACACACCAACCGACCATCACCACCGCAATGAACAGGAAAAAAACTGGGGGAGACAAGGTCATCGGCAACGGCGGCAATAACCAGTAGGCGGCCATCAAGACGACACACATGACGATGCCGTAGGCCAAGGTGGGACGAAACCCGAAGTTGAGCCCAAGATAGGCTGGACCTGCCGGCATGCCCATCGCCATCAGCAACGCGAACTGGTAACTGAATCGATCCATGACCAGATAGATCGCCACCAACACCACGTGGATTCCGATGCTCATGCCCCCGACTGTGTTGAACCGGAGGCCGGTCGTTAGGCACAGGGACGTTCGGAAATAGAGATCATGGACCAGAAGCAGGGTGGCCACCGCAGTGTAGATGGGAAGACTCTGCTGCCATTGCAGATTGCTCATGCCAAATTGCAGAGTCAGCCATTGCAGCAATGCGATGGAAATCCAGATCGGCACGCTGGTCAGCGACGCGCGCCGTGCGAGACGGCGTTTACGGTCCAAGTCATTGTCGCTATCGGTCATTCGACACAATCCATCACAGAACGGCACCCACCGGCCTCGGTCGAACAGGTTAGCGGGCATATCCGGCGGGATCTTTAGGATCGATTTCGGGGAAGAGGCAAGGCACCTGCGGCTTGGCCCGGACATTGCTTGATATTTCATGCAGGCCCCATCTTCAGGGTGGCGCGGCCAATGCCAGACCCGGCACGCCGGGTCATTGCTCAACCTCGCGTCGAGCCAGTCGATGCATTAAGGCAAGCCCCCGTCACCGGCCTTGAATCTCGGCACAGATGCACCAGAATTGTGCGAACCGGTTCCGGATTTCCTGGAACACCGTGTCAGATCAACCGTCTAAAGGGCCAGCATCATTGCCGCATCTCAGTGCAGGAGATTGCCATGCCCAGCAAGTCCACCGAACCTGATTCACGCGCCCTGATCGCTTCCCTGGAAGCTTATTCACGGGAGCACAAAGCCATTCGCTGGCGTGGAAACCTGCGCCAATTCCTGGCCGAGGTTCTGCCTGCTTCACCGCATCTGCTCGCGCGCAACAGTCATCAGTACATGTGGGATATGCTGCGCTGGAAGCATCGCAGCATGACCGGCGATCAAAACCCGGATTCCGCTCCCACCGGCCTGTTTCAGCAGGAGCTGTACGGAGTGGACACTGCGCTGACCCGCGTCGTGGATTACTTCAAGGCGGCCAGTGCGGGAACCGAAGTCGGACGCCGTCTGCTGCTGCTGCTGGGCCCACCCTCGGGCGGTAAGTCAAGCATGGTCATCCTGATCAAACGCGGGCTGGAGGAGTACAGCCATACGGACGAAGGCGCGCTGTATGGACTCGAGGGTTGCCCCGTGCACGGCAATCCGCTGCACCTGATTCCGCACAGCCTGCGCCCCTCGTTCCGGGACACTTTCGGCATCGAGATCGTCGGCGAAGTCTCGCCCTATACGCGTGAACGACTGGAGCGCGAGTTTGCGGGCGACTTCATGCAGTTTCCGGTCGAGCGCATCTTTCTGGCCGAAGCCGACCGCATGGGTGTTGGCACTTACGCCCCGCATGATCCCACCACCGCTGACATCGCTGACCTGGTAGGGTCGGTCGATCTGTCCAAGGTGGCCGAAATCGGCGATGAGGGTGATCCGCGCGCATGGTCCTGGTCGGGCGCCGTCTACGCGGCCAGTCGGGGCATGCTGGAGATGATCGAAATTCTCAAGGTCAAGCGTGAATTCCTTTATCTGTTGCTGACCCTGACGCAGGAAAAGAACGTCAAAGTCTCTCGCTTCCCGTTGATCTATCTGGATGAGACGATCATTGCCCATACCAACCTGGCGGAGTTCCACAAGTTCATCCAGGAAAAGGAGAACGAAGCGCTGCTCGACCGCATGGTCATCGTCCAGGTGCCCTACACGCTCGATTATCGCGATGAATCACAGATCTATCGCAAGCTGATTGCGGGGGCCAGTGCTTTCTACAATGTCCATATCGATCCCCATGCCCTGCAGGTCGCCGCGGTGTTCGCTGTGCTGACGCGACTGGAAGAAACCGAAAAGCTCGAACTGGCGCAGAAGGTGCGCCTGTATGCCGGTGAGAATGTCGAAGGCATGGGCGGCGGGGAAATGGAGCGTATGCGCGCCGAACATCCCGAGGAAGGCCTTTCGGGCGTCAGTCCACGGTTCGTGATCAATGCGCTTTCCAATGCGATTGTGCGTAACAAGGTCTCCAGCCTGACCACCATGGAGGTTCTGCTGGCGATCAAGGACGCGATCGATTCCGACGCGCGCATGGATCCGAAACAGAAGCGGCGCTGGATCGACTTCCTGGTGGCGGCTCGCAAGGACTTCTACAACCGCTGGGTCAAGCAAGATGTCCACAAGGCACTGTTCGCCTCATTCGAGGAAGAAGCCCAGGGGCTACTCGACAAGTATCTGGATGAAGTCGAAGCCACACTTGATCGGCGCGAACTGATCGACCCGGTTACCGGTGAGAAACGCAAACCCGATGAGCGTTTCCTGCGCCAGGTCGAAGAAAAGATCAAGATCTCCGACTCCGGCAAGGAATCGTTCCGTCAGGAGGTCGTGCGCAAGGCCATGGTGGCCTACAAGCAGGGAGACAAGTTCACGCTCGACAGTCACGCACGTCTGCACGAGGCCATCGAGCAATACCTGTTCGAGGAACGTCGCGACGTGCTGCGGCTGGTGAGTTCGACCAGCCGCCCCGACGATGAGGCACGCAAGAAGATCAGCGCGGTTCAGGAACGCCTGGTCAAGGAGTACGGCTATGACGACTACAGCGCGGAAGAAGCGCTGAACTACGTCACCACCCTGTTGTCCCAAGAATAATGGCCAGTAATGGCCTGTTTCTTGAATGGTTCTTGCTGACAAAGCAATGCAGAGAGACGGACAAGGACGGCCTGAAACGTTCATCTTGCCATATGGAAAGGGCGCCGCCCTTTCCCATGGGGGAGATCCATGCCCGACCATCATGAACATCTTTGGTATGACCTGTTTTCCCGTGGCGCTCGCGACTGGCTTCGCCATAATGCCAAGATCCGAGCCTCGGTGCGGGAGCAACTGCCGCGCCTGATTGCAGAAGCCGATATTCTCTCGACCGACGGCAATCGCCGCGTGCGCATGCCGGTCCGGTTTCTCGAGCACCATCGTTTCAAGCTCAGCCAGGATCAGGAACAGTCCGGCGTCGGTCAGGGCAAGGCGTCCCCGGGCGATACGCTCGGCTCACCCGTGCCACAACCCGGCGGAACGGATGAGGGGGGTGGCGGCAACGATCAGGGCGGCGTCGAGTTCGTGGTCGAGATGAAAGTCGATGAAATCGTCGACTGGATCTGGGAAGAATTGAAACTGCCTGAACTCGAACCGCGTGCGAGCAGCATCCTGGAAGAAGAGGACTGGACGCGCGAAGGCTGGGATAAACGCGGTGCTCGCGCACGCCTGGACCGCCGCCGCACGATGAAAGAAGCCATCAAGCGGCGCGCCGTTCAGCCGGAACCCGCCGCGCCCTTCACCAATGACGATCTGCGGTATCGGCAGATCAAACGACGCATGCGTCCGAACACGCAGGCCGTCGTGTTGTTCGGCCTGGATGCTTCCAGCTCCATGGGCGAGCGTGAACGTGTGCTCGCCAAAACGTTTTTTTTCTGGGTCCTGCAAGGCATCCGGCGCCGCTACAGCCAATTGGAAACCGCCTTCATCGGTCACACCGTGGAAGCCTGGGAGTTCAGCGAAGAAGAATTCTTTCAAGTCAGTGGACAAGGCGGAACCGTGGCGTCAACCTGTTTTCGCAAGGCGCTGGAAATCATCGAGGCCCGCTATCCACCGGCCCAGTACAACGTGTACTTCTTCTATGCCTCCGATGGCGAGAACTTCCAGGATGATCACGAACTGGCCGTCAACAGCTTGCACGCCTTGTCCGAACTGGCCAATTTCTCCGGCTATATCGAAGTCGCGACCCCCAGCCCGATGCAGCGCTACCTGGAAACCTCGCGGGTCTTCGATGAAGTGGTTTCGGATCCCCAGCGTGGTGCACGTTTCAGCCTGACCCAGGAAGAAGATATCTGGGAGGCAATCCGGGCCTTCTTCGGAACCCAAACTCAGGCTGCTTGAGCGAGAGGCGCATTTCATGAGTCATCGTCCCTTGAGCTACCAGAACGAAATCGAGGCTCTGGCTCAGTCCTATGGGCTGGACTACTTCCCGGTGCAGTTCGAGCAGGTCCCGCCCAGTTTCATGGTCGAGGTGGCCGTTTACGGACTGCCGGTACGCATGCCGCACTGGTCCTTCGGCGTCCGTTACATCTATCAGCTCATCCAGCATCGCATGGGCCATTCGCACATCTTCGAGGTGGTCATTCCCGGTAATCCCGGTCACGCCTATCTCGCCGACACCAACCGCGAAACGGAAAACATCCTGGTCACCGCCCATGTCCTGGGGCATGCCGACTTCAGCAAGAACAACCTGCTGTTTCGGCGCGTACAGGAACAGGCCGGCTACCACATCGTCGAACAGGCCGCCAATCACGCCCAACGCATCACCATGGCCATCGAAGAACATGGCATGGAAGCGGTAGAACGCGTGCTGGACGCCGCCTTTGCGCTTGAACAGCATATCGACACCCATCAGGACCTGCGGCGTCCGTTGTATGCCGATATCGAACGTTCAACACCGCCCACGTCCGCGGGGCCGAGTGGCGGCGCGTCTCAAGACGCGTTTCGCGACCGCTTCGCCCACTTGCCGGGCAGCATCGCGCTGCCCGAGCGTTCACCCAGAACCGCAGCGTCGATGCCTCCCCATCCCGAGAGCGATCTGCTGTGGTTCATCGCCCACTACGCACCGGATCTCGACGGCTGGGAACGCGACATCCTTCTCGCCGTGCGGGAAGAATCGTTCTATTTCAAGCCAATTTTCGCCTGCCAGATCATGAACGAGGGCTGGGCGTCCTATTGGCATGCCCGCCTGCTGCGCGAGGCACGCTTCTTGCCCGACGAGATGTACGTGGATGCAATCAAGACTCATTCGGACGTGGTCCGCCCCTACGCAGGCGATGCGCAGATCTCGCTGCAGGTCAACCCCTATCACCTCGGCTTTAGTCTGTGGGAGCACATCATCGAACACCACGGACTGGATGTCGCCCGCCAGATCATGGCCAGCGAAGATGACTTCGGTTTCATCCGCAATTATCTGGATGAGGATCTCGCCAGGCGCTTGGATCTGTTCCATTACACCACGCGTCGCCGCGGACGCGAGGCGGTGGTTCATGACCGGGATATCGATGCGCTCAAGGAAACCCTGCTGGCCCCCAAGTATCACTATGGCGCGCCCCATGTTCAGGTCACTGAAATGCGCCGGGACGGCACCTTGGTTCTTCAGCAGGACCATGCGCTCGACCAGCGCGGCCTGGAAATGGATTCAGCCCGCAAAGTGCTCGAATACATTCACGCCATCTGGCGCCGCCCGGTGGTCCTGTACTCCGTAACCGGCCAGGGTAAGGAAGCGCGGCTTGCAGTCGGCGAGTGATGCCGGAACGACTTCTGGTATGCTAGCGGCCGCATTTCCGCACTAAACTGTCCAAGGAAGGGACCCATGCTGCAATCGCGTACGTTCTGGCTCATTCAGGGAATCGGGATCGTTCTCTTTCACCTGCTCGCGCTCGGCGTGATGATCGGCTCGGGGCAAGGTTTCGATCACCCGCTCGGCATGCTTTGGGGAATCATCCTGCTGATCCACGCCGGCGAAATCATCCTGGCTTTCATCGCACTCAAGGGCATGGGCGTGCCGCCACTGACCGTGGTCGTCAAGACGCTCATCTTCGGCTTCATCTGGTGGCTCCCTCGCCGGCTCGGTGTCTATCAAGCCTGAAATGGGCGGCTTAGCCCGCCGAACCTGGGCGCGGCAGGAGTGGGGTCGACGGATACACCCCCCCTGCCGTCCCTGACATCTTGGGCACAGCCCCGCGTCCGACTGCACGATTTAACCCCGCTGGGCCGCGGGCGGCAAAGTCAGCAAACCGGCCAGACAGGCGCGCATCAGCGCCGCCAGTGTCTTGCTGTCGAGAATTTCTCCAGAACGAATCATGGCTGATAACGCAGCCGGGGTGACCCAGTGCACTTCGAGATGTTCGTCCTCGTCCGGACACGAATCGCCGGACGACAGGTCGCACGCGGCGTACAGGTGGATGACCTCGTCACAAAACGCGGGACTGGGCCAGATCGGCCCCAGATCCACCCACCGATCGGCATGAAGACCGGTTTCTTCGGTCAGCTCCCGGCGTGCAGTCACCGCCAGTGCCTCACCATCGTCACGCTTCCCAGCAGGGATCTCCCACATCCAGGCCCCCATCACCGGGCGATATTGACGCAGCAGGCACAGGCGCCCGCTGTCATCCACCGCTACCACAGCCGCCGCGCCAGGATGTCCCACCCAGTCGAGTTGCACCGACTTCCCATCAGGCAAATCGAACGCTCGGGTCTGAAACCGCAGAAACCGGCCCTTGATCTCATGCTCATATCCGTCTGCCATCGGCCTCTCCCTTGGGTTGGCCCGCTCGAAATCTTTCCTGGAAGTGTGACACCTTTTATAATTCCTATAACCCGCAATAATGAGAATGAATCCTTACAATGCTTGATATCCCTGTACTCAAGACCCGCTACGCCGCAGATGCTTGGGGCGAACGTCTAGGCGCCGCACCTCTGGCGTGGCACGATGCTGCCCCACTCTTGGAGGTCGAACTCCCCTTCCGGCCCAGCAACATGAACATGGCCGGGCGCACCCATGGCGGCATGCTCGCCAGTTTTCTGCACGATGCGGCCAAGCTGCTGGTCTGGGGCCAGGCGGAAAGCGAGGACGCCGCGCTGCCGCAGACGTTGGATTTTCAGATCGCCTACCTTGCCGGTGGCGGCCGCGAAGGGCTGAGCGCGCGCGCCACGTTGTCGCGGCGCACGCGGGAATTCAGCTTCGTACATGTCGAAGCGATCAACGCAGCGGGTGAATGCATCGCCCGCGCCCAGGTTCTGTTCCGCAATGCACCGACGGGCAGCGCGGTCACACATCCGAATCAGCCGCAGGACCCCTTCACCGCGCTGGCACAGCCCTCGGAGGCCGCCCTCACCCGTTTCGGCCCTATGGTGAAGCTCTTCAACCAGGCCATGGGTCGCGCTCACCCCGGCTGCACCACGGAGTGGATGGGCGATGGCCTGTGCCGGATGCGCCAGGATGACATTCCGGAGCACCGAGACTGGAACGGCCAGATCTCTCCGGGCCAGATTCTGACCCTGCTCGACAATACCGGCGGCGGCGCTGGTTGCTCGCTGGCCGATGATCTGGGCATGGCGGTGACGCTCAGCATCCAGACCGCCTTTTGCGAGCCTGCAGCGGGCGAGGCGCTCGTCGCGCACGCCACAAGCCTGCGCCGTGAAGATGGATTAACGCACAATCTGGTACAGATCTTCGGCGCTGAGAGCCTCCGGCTCAAGGCCTTCGGCACCATGACGCATCTGGTCCGCCCCAGCAAGCGTTAGCCCCCGAAGCCGCGTCCTCTGGATTTCTGGCGATTTTTCGGGCAGGCATTTCGTGCGCTTGATGCCGCATGCTCGAAAGACCGCCGTCCTAACGCCACCCGCGCCGCTCGAACATTGCGGCGACCGGGAATTGTCTTCGGCCATGGACGGCCGGAATGCGGGTTTCGGTCATATCGGCCCGCCTGAACATCAGCCACGGTTCGGGCGCGGCAGCACCGTGAACACATCTCGGCACCGAAGGTCGGCGGTCCCCATGGACATGGGTCCGATCCGATCCGGACGTCCGCCCTCACAGGGGTATCCCGGCTTGCCCGAAAAGGATCTGATTCGATGGACGGCCTGCTGGCCCTGATCACCCTGCTGGGGTTCACCCTGGCAGGACAAGTGCTGGCCCATGTGAGCGGCCTGCCCGTTCCGGGTGCCGTGATGGGCATGGTCCTGCTGCTCACCGCGCTGATCATCCGGGGACGGGTTTCCGCCGAACTGGAACGCGTCAGCGCACTGACCCAGCGTCATCTGTCTCTGCTCTTCGTGCCCGCGGGCGTCGGACTCATGACGCATGCCGCCGTTCTCCGCACCGAGGGCATCGCGCTGCTCGTCACCCTTGTGGTGAGCACGCTGTCGACCCTGGTGTTGACTGCGCTGGTGCTGAAGCGATTCATGCGGAGCGGTTCGGCTTGAAGAACCTCTGGATGTGGCTGTGGCAAAACCCCGGCACCGCCATCCCCACCGCGCTGCTGCTCACCCTCGGCAGCTATGCCATGGCGCTGGGCTTCTACCGCCGCGTCGGCCGTCCCGCCCTGTTGCATCCGGCAATCACCGCCATGGCGATCATCATCGGCGTGCTGGTTGTGGGCGATATTGATTATGCGCACTATTTCGAGGGCGCCGCCTTCATTCATTTCTTGCTCGGCCCTGCCACGGTTTCGCTCGCTGTCCCGCTCTATCGCAATCTCGATCACATCCGCCGCATCGGCTGGGCACTCCCGGCTGCGCTGGTGACCGGCGCCGCCTTCGCGGCCGCCAGTGCCTGGACGGCCGGTTACTGGCTCGATCTGGGGCCGGTCACCCTGCGTTCCCTGCTGCCGAAATCGGTCACCACACCCATCGCCATGGGGGTGGCCGAATCGCTCGGCGGATCCCCGTCATTGACCGCGGGGATCGTCCTGCTCACCGGCGTCATCGGCTGCGTCTTCGCGCCGCTTGCCTATCGGCTGCTCCGCATTCGCAGCCCCGCCGTGCAAGGATTCGCGCTGGGAGTTTCCGCACACGGCTTCGGCACCGCCAAAGCGTTCGAAATCAGTCCGCTGGCTGGCGCTTTTGCGTCCCTCGGCCTGGGTCTGACCGGTCTGCTGACCGCCCTGTTGCTCCCAGCCATCGCGCGCGCGCTGGGGCTTTGACGAGCCCGGAGAACCGGCTTTCCGGGCCATACCGAAGCGATCCTTCCCGGGCCTCGCCGGCGCAGCGGATTAACGCTCCCGACCCTGTCCCGGGGATCCTTCAGCCCGGAGCATTGTCCCACCAGAACCGGCGGATCGGCAGCACGTCCCACGATCGCACAGGGGTTCGCCATCGCTCACCACAGAGCAGCCGCACGCTGGCAATCGTCGCGGCGCTGGCGCTACTATCGTGGGCAGCCTGCCTTGCCGAATCATGTTCCAACCGGTTTGACGCATGAACAAGAAGGAGACGCCATGGCCAAGCCCGCCGACGTGGACCCCCAGGAGACCCGGGAGTGGCTGGATGCCCTGGAAGCGGTCATCGAGCGAGAAGGGCCAGAGCGCGCCCATGTTCTCCTGGAAGCACTGATCGATCATGCCCGCCGCTCCGGCGCTCACATCCCATTCGATCCCAATACCGCCTATCTCAACACCATCCCGGCTGCGCAAGAGCAACGCAGCCCCGGTGACGCCGACATGGAATGGCGGATCCGGTCGCTGGTGCGCTGGAATGCGCTGGCGATGGTCGTAAAGGCCAACAAGTTCAATCCCGGCATCGGCGGACACATTGCCAGCTTTGCGTCGGCCGCCACACTCTATGACGTGGGCTTCAACCACTTCTTCCACGCGCCCAGCGAAACCCATGGCGGCGATCTGCTCTATATCCAGGGGCACTGCACGCCGGGCATCTACGCGCGCGCCTATCTCGAATACCGCCTGCACAAGGAACATCTGCACCGCTTCCGTCAGGAAGCGCTCGCACCCGGCCTATCGTCCTATCCGCATCCCCGCCTCATGCCGGGATTCTGGCAGTTCCCCACGGTCTCGATGGGACTGGGTCCCATCATGGGCATCTACCAGGCCCGCTTCATGAAATACCTGCAGCATCGAGGTCTGGCCGAAACGGATAACCGCAAGGTCTGGGTCTTCTGCGGCGATGGTGAGATGGACGAACCCGAATCCTTGGGTGCCATCGGCCTGGCGGGACGCGAGAAACTGGACAACCTGATCTTCGTGATCAACTGCAATCTGCAGCGTCTCGATGGCCCGGTGCGCGGCAATGGCAAGATCATCCAGGAACTCGAGGGCGATTTCCGGGGCGCGGGCTGGAATGTCATCAAGGTCATCTGGGGGTCCTATTGGGATCCCCTGCTTGCCGCTGACACCAAGGGCCTGCTGCGCCAGCGCATGACCGAAGCGGTGGATGGCGAATACCAGAACTACAAGGCCAAGGGCGGCGCCTACACGCGCGAACACTTCTTCGGCAAGTATCCCGAGCTCAAGGCCATGGTCTCGCGCATGACCGACCAGGACATCTGGCGGCTCAATCGCGGCGGGCACGATCCACACAAGATCTACGCCGCCTACGCCGCAGCGGTACAACACACAGGCCAACCCACGGTCATTCTGGCGAAGACCGTCAAGGGCTATGGCATGGGTGAGGCCGGCGAGGGCCAGAACATCACGCATCAGCAGAAGAAACTGGGCGAAGATGCGCTCAAGGCCTTCCGCGACCGCTTCAACATCCCCATTTCAGATGCCGAGATCGCAGAAGCGCCTTTCTATCGGCCGCCGCCAGACAGCCCGGAGATCACCTATCTGCAGGAGCGGCGCCGCGCCCTGGGTGGTTATCTCCCCTCGCGCCGACGAGAAAGCGAGCCCCAGGCCATCCCACCCCTGTCCACCTTCGATGTTCTGCTCAAGGGCACCGACGGACGGGAGATGTCCACCACCACCGCCTTTGTGCGCATGCTCAGCACCTTGAGCCGCGACCCCACACTCGGGCCACACATCGTCCCCATCGTCCCGGACGAAGCCCGCACCTTCGGCATGGAAGGCCTGTTCCGCCAGATTGGCATCTACTCCCCCGTGGGACAGCTCTATGCGCCACAGGATGCCGATCAACTGGCTTACTACCGGGAGGACACCAAAGGCCAGATCCTCGAGGAAGGGATTACCGAAGCTGGCGCCTTCTCATCCTGGCTGGCGGCGGCGACGGCCTACAGCAATCATGCGATGAGCATGATCCCGTTTTTCATTTTCTACTCGATGTTCGGCTTCCAGCGCATCGGCGACCTGATCTGGGCCGCAGGCGACAGCCGCGCCCGGGGTTTCCTGCTCGGCGGGACGGCCGGACGAACCACCCTGGCCGGCGAGGGCCTGCAGCATCAGGATGGCCACAGCCATATCCTTGCTCTGACCCACCCCAATTGCATCGCCTACGATCCATGCTACGCCTACGAACTGGCGGTGATCCTGCACGACGGCATGCGACGCATGTTCGAGCACCATGAGGATGTCTTCTACTACATCACCGTGATGAACGAGAACTATGCACACCCGGCACTTCCCGACGCGGTGGCGGACGATATCGTCAAGGGGATGTATCGCCTGCGCCAGAGCAACCACGAGGGGCCACGTGTCCAGCTGCTGGGTTCGGGCACCATCCTGCGCGAAGTCGAGCGCGCCGCCCAGATCCTGGAAGAGCGCTTCGGTGTGGCAGCCGATGTCTGGAGCGTGACGAGCTTTACCGAGCTGGCACGCGAAGGCATGGCCGCCGAGCGCTGGAATATGCTGCATCCGGTTGAACCCGCGCGCAGCTGTCATGTGATGGACTGTCTGTCGGATACCCAGGGACCGATCGTTGCCACTACCGATCACATGCGCGCCTATGCGGAGCAGATCCGGCCTTACGTTCCTCGGCGCTACCGCGTTCTGGGTACCGACGGCTATGGCCGCTCCGACACCCGAGCAGCGCTGCGGGAGTTCTTCGAGGTCACCGCCGAGTATGTCGTCCTCACCGCCCTCAGATCCCTTGCCGAGGATGGCGAGCTGATGACCGAGGCCGGCACCGAGGAGGGCGAAAAGCCCATGGACCGGCTGGCCCAGGCGCTGACCGAACTGGGCATCGATCCCGAGAAACCGGCGCCCTGGACCGTCTAGCGCCCTGCCATCCCGAGGAGAACGCCCGTGGCCCAGACCCAGGAAGTGACCGTCCCCGACATCGGGGATTTCGAGAATGTCGACGTGGTGGACGTGCTGGTCAAACCCGGCGATACCGTCACCCCCGAACAGCCGCTGATCACCCTCGAAAGCGAAAAAGCCGCCCTGGATGTCCCGGCGCCCGCCGCCGGAACCGTCCAGGACATCCTCGTCAAGGTCGGCGACAAGGTTTCCCAGGGCACCCCGATCGTCGTGCTGGCCACCGACACCGAACCGGCCGAAGCGCCCAAAGCCGAAGACAGCGCCGAGACGCCGCCTTCCGCTGACACGCCCTCAGAACCGGCATCGGCGCCGCCCGAACCCAGCCCGGCGGGGCGCCCGAATGCCGCCGCAGTGCGAAAAGGCGCCGGCTCGTCCGTGCTGGTCATCGGCGGCGGACCCGGTGGCTACACCGCTGCCTTTCGGGCCGCCGATCTGGGCATGAAGGTCACCCTCGTCGAACGCGAACCTACCCTCGGTGGCGTCTGTCTCAACATCGGCTGCATTCCGTCCAAGGCACTGCTCCATGCTGCGCAGGTGATGACCGATGCGCGCGCCATGGCCGATCATGGCATCCGCTTTGGAGAGCCCGAAATCGACACCGATGCGCTGCGTAACTGGAAGGACGGGGTCGTTGGCCGGCTGACCGGCGGGCTGGCGCAGCTGGCCAAACAGCGGGGCGTCGAGGTTATCCAGGCCGAAGCGCGCTTCGCCGGTCCGCACTCGGTCACCCTCAGGAACGGCGAGCGTGAACACAAACTCGACTTCGAACAGGCCATTATCGCCTGCGGCTCGCGCCCCGTGAGCCTCCCGTTTCTGCCCGAGGACCCACGCATCATGGATTCCACCGGCGCGCTGGATCTGCCCGAGATCCCACCGCGGCTCCTGATCATTGGCGGCGGCATCATCGGCCTCGAGATGGCAACATTCTACAGCGCACTGGGCAGCCGGGTAACGGTGGTTGAAATGGCACCGCAACTGGTTGCGGGCGCCGATGCCGATCTGGTGCGCATCCTGCAAAAATCGCTCTCACGCCGGCTGGAGGCGATCTACCTGCAGACCCGGGTGAATGCGGTGGAGGCCGAGCCGGATGGCCTGGTCGTTCGCTTCGAAGGCGATCAGGCGCCGGAGGAACAACGTTACGATCGGCTTCTGGTCGCCGTGGGCCGGCGACCGAACGGCGACCGCCTCAATCTGGAGGCCGCGGGCTTGACACTCGATGCGCAGGGCTTGATTCCGGTCGATGATCGCATGGCCACATCCCGGGGGGATATCTACGCGATCGGCGACTGCACGCCGGGCCCCATGCTGGCTCACAAGGCCACCCATCAGGGCAAGGTCGCGGCAGAGGCCGCTGCGGGTGAAAAGTCGGCCTTCCTTGCCCGCGTGATTCCCTCGGTCGCCTATTGCGACCCCGAGCTGGCCTGGTGCGGTCTCACCGAAACCGAAGCGAAAGCCGCACATCGCGACATCGGCAAAGGCGTCTTTCCCTGGGCCGCAAGCGGCCGGGCGCTGGGTATGGGACGCGACGACGGCCTGACCAAACTCATCTTCGATTCCCGAACCGGCCGTGTGCTCGGCGGCGGCGTGGTCGGACCGCATGCCGGTGATCTGATCGCCGAGCTGGCCCTGGCAGTCGAGATGGGCGCCGATGCCGAAGACATCGCTCTCACCATCCATGCGCACCCGACCCTGTCGGAAACCATCGCGTTCGCTGCCGAATCCTACAGCGGCACCATCACCGACCTGATGCCGCCGAAGAAACGCTGAACGTGCCAGCCAGAGCGCATCGAGACGCAAAAGCCGTTCGCTGCAATTGGCCATGGGCCGCAAACGCGGGTTTCGGCCGGTTTGACGGGTAGCCGACAGGCCGTTGCATGACTTCCCTGAGCCTGGAGCGTTCGGCAACGACACAGATCATGTGGAAAAGGCGCCGTTGGCGCGGCCGATGTTCCGGCCTGCTTACGGGGAGAGGATGCGGGTTATCCGCAGTGGAGGCAGCCGCTGCGAACCGCTGCAGGGAGATCGCGCTCCCTACAGCAGTCTTGTCGATGCAGACTAGTCTTTCTTTTCAGCAAAAGGCTCGAGCTGACCGAAACCGGTCGGCGAGGTGGGGGACGGCGTTTCTTCGCAAGTGCCTTTGGGTACCATCTTCCAGGCATCGCCCTGATAGTCGACCTTGGACGAGCCGGCGCAGGAGGTTCCCGGCCCGGCCGCGCAATCGTTCTTGCCCTTGAGCGAAACGCCGTAGCATTTTTCCTTGCCCGCTGCTGCGCCGTGATCCGATCCGGCCGTGACCGGCCCGGCGGTGAGCGCAAGCGCCGTACCCAGGGCGGCGGCCAGGGCGGCGCCGGAAAGCTTGGCGGACTTCGTGGACTGACTCATATCTGCTCCTTGCATGGATGAACACATCCGGTTGCGTTGAGTAACTCAAGACAAAGCATAGCCCAATCTGGGACTCAGCGGCCGGATCGGTTTGGACTTCCGACCAGCCGATGCGTTCCGCTTTTTCAAAGCCGCTCCGGGCATCCGCGCGCGATTTGTGTAAGCCTGCGCTATCCTCCGGCGACCGAGTCTTAAGCCCCGTCGCGCACAGATCGTCGACGCGCCCACGGTCGGCCACATCAGGCGCCGGGTGGTTCCCGGCCGCGGTTCCCTCGCACGCCGGACACGACGCGCCTGACCAGAGCAAGGAAACACGCAAGCAAGGAGCGCAACCATGACGCAAGCACAACTCAAACGTTGGTTCATCACGCCCTACATCGTCGTGATGGTGGGCGTTCTGGGCCATATTCTCAGCGTCCTGTGGCGCCAGGGCCCGGATCTCGCCTGGACCGGAGCAGCCCTGGCCGGGCTGGCCAGTGTGGGGACCTTCGCCGGCTTCATCCTGATGGGTAAGGCGCGCACGCGACCGAAGCTGCCGACCCTGACTTGGGGCGCCGGTCTTGGAACGTTTCTGGCTTTGCTCGGCGTCATGACCGGCGGCAGTCTGCTGGCCCTGATCTACGCCGGCGGTGTTTACGGACTGGGTGGATGGGTCTATGTCTACTGGTATTCACGCTTCGGACGCCAGCCCAGCGAGCGACTTCGCCCGGGCACTGTCCTGCCCGATTTCGAGTTGATCGAAAACAGCGGGCAGCGACTGCGTTCACGCGATCTGCGCGGAAAGCCGGCCATCCTGCTCTTCTTTCGCGGCAACTGGTGTCCGCTGTGCATGGCCCAGGTCAAGGAGATCGCCGCGCAATATCGGCAGATTGCCGAACGCGGCGCCCAGATTCTCTTGATCAGCCCGCAGTCCATCGCCCACAACCGCAGCTTGGCGGCACGCTTCGACGTCCCGTTCCGCTACCTGCACGATCCGGCGCTGAACGCCGCCCGGGCGCTCGGTATCCTGCACCGGGACGCCTTGCCGGTCGGCATGGCTGCACTCGGCTACGACACCGACGCCGTCCTGCCGACCGTGATCATTGTCGATGCCGAAGGCTGCGTCCGCTTTGCCGATGAAACCGACAACTACCGGGTTCGTCCCGAGCCGGAAACCTTCCTGCGCGTGCTTGACGGCTTCCTGGAACGGCCCGGGTCGCGTCCGCCGTCCCCGTAGGCCGCTGATCCGGTGGTGGGCCGCTTGCGCGCCGCGCTGGGCGGGAGTGCTCCCTCACGCGGCGGCAAGCCTGTGTGCTGGGTGAGTACGCGACCTTTCACCGGCGTCGCGTTCTTGCGCCGGGGACTGTGGTATCCCCCATCGGTCGCCGGCTGCCAGGTGGGAATGAGATGGCGCTTGCCGTTGCCGATCAGATCCGCCCGCCCCATGGCTTTGAGCGCCTCGCGCAAGCGCGGCCAATTGGCCGGATCGTGGTAGCGCAGAAACGCCTTGTGCAGCCGGCGGCGCCGCTCACCCTTGACGATGTCCACCGGCTCACTATCCCGACCCACGCGGCGCAGAGGGTTGCGCCCGGAGTGGTACATCGCCGTAGCGGTCGCCATCGGGCTGGGATAGAAGGTTTGCACCTGGTCGGCGCGAAAGCCGTTTTTCTTTAACCACAACGCCAGATTCATCATGTCCGTGTCGGTGGTCCCCGGATGCGCGGCGATGAAATAGGGAATCAGGTACTGCTCCTTGCCGGCTTCCTTCGAATATTTCTCGAACATCTGCCGGAAGCGCTCGTAGCTGCCGATGCCGGGCTTCATCATCTTGGACAGCGGGCCGTCTTCGGTGTGTTCGGGGGCGATCTTGAGATAGCCGCCGACGTGGTGCGTTACCAGTTCCTTCACATACTCCGGCGAACGCACCGCCAAATCGTAACGCAGCCCCGAACCGATCAGCAGCTTCTTGATCCCCGGCAGCGTGCGCGCCTTGCGATAGAGCCCGACCAGCGCCGAATGGTCGGTCTCCAGATTCTCGCAGATGCCCGGATAGACACAGGAGGGCTTGCGGCAGGCGGCCTCAATCGTCCGACTCTTGCAGGCAAGCCGGTACATGTTGGCGGTGGGACCGCCCAGATCCGAGATCACCCCGGTGAAACCCGGCACCGTGTCGCGGATCGACTCGATCTCCCGCAGGATGCTGTCTTCGGAGCGATTCTGGATGATGCGGCCTTCGTGCTCGGTGATCGAACAAAAGGTACAGCCGCCGAAACAGCCCCGCATGATATTGACCGAAAAGCGGATCATCTCCCAGGCCGGGATGCGCGCCGCACCGTGGCGCGGATGCGGTGCGCGCGCATAGGGCCGGTCGAAGACATAATCCATCTCCTCAGTCGACAGTGGCACGGGCGGCGGATTGATCCAGACCTCGCGGCTGCCGTGACGCTGGACCAGGGCCCGCGCGTTGCCGGGGTTGGTTTCCAGATGCAGGACGCGGTTGGCATGAGCATAGAGCACCGGATCATCCCGCACCGCTTCGTAATCCGGAAGACGGATCACGCTGCGCTCACGCGGCGGCATGCCGTGCTTGCGGGCGCCAGCGCGCAGCGCGCTGAGCGTCACGGATGCCTCGCCATCGGCCATCCGCGCCAGCGCGCCCGGAGAGGAGACTGCGGCATTCGCCGAGTCCGGCGCCTCGGCGCAGCTCGCCGGCCCGGCGCCGAGATAGGGGTTCACCCGCGCTTCAGTCTTGCCCGGCACATCCACGCGCGTCGAGTCGATCTCGAACCAGTCCAGCGGTGGCTCGCGCCGCACGAAAGCCGTGCCGCGCACATCGGTGATGGTGTCGATGGCCTCGCCGCGTGCGAGGCGATGGGTCAGCTCCACCAGCGCCCGCTCGGCATTGCCATAGAGCAACAGATCGGCCTTGGCGTCGAGCAGGATGGAGCGGCGCACCTTGTCCTGCCAATAGTCATAGTGGGCGATGCGGCGCAGGGAAGCCTCGATGCCGCCAAGCACGATGGGCACTGCCGGATAGGCCTCGCGGCAGCGTTGGGCGTAGACGATGCTCGCCCGATCCGGCCGCGCCCCGCCCTCCCCGCCTGGGGTGTAGGCATCATCCGAGCGGATTTTCCGGTCCGCCGTGTACCGGTTGATCATGGAATCCATGTTGCCGGCCGTCACGCCGAAATAGAGCAGAGGCGGGCCCAGCGCCTGAAAGGGGGTGGCGCTCTGCCAATCCGGCTGGTCGATGATCCCCACCCGGAAGCCCTGCGCCTCGAGCACCCGGCCGATCACCGCCATGCCGAAGCTCGGATGATCGACATAGGCATCGCCGGTCACCAGGACCACATCACAGGCCTCCCAGCCGAGCGCGTCCATCTCCGCCCGGCTGGTCGGCAGAAACGGCGCCACGCCGAAACACTCGGCCCAGTGGCGCGGCCAGTCGAACAGACGCGGGGAAACAGGGTTCGCGGAAGACATGGGGCGCAGGCTCTCGGACGACAGGAATCGGCGGGAAGGGTTCATGTGGCAACCTTCCGGCCCCTAGTTTATCAGCTCATCCGGCGAAGTCCGCAGCGCAGCCGTATCGCGATTGGATCCGACCAGGCCCGACGAAACCAGAGTCTGCGCACCAGAATCGATCGTATGCGCCAGGGTTCGCACAAGATTGGCGCAGTCAGGCCCGTCCCCAGTCTGGATATCCCAATCTACGGTCAACACGTCGTCATCCTTCTGAAACACGCCTACCTTAAAGTGAGCGCCTTCAGCCAAGGAGCCTGAATGGCGGCCGGGCCTCCGGGGAAATACGACATGGCCCGGATTTTGCTCCGCTTGCAGCCGATACCTGCGAGTACGGATCGACGACGACATGCAAAATGTCGTCATTTTGAGACGCTTGCACGCGGAGAGCCGCATCGTCTAGGCTCCACGACGCTCAGACTCGGTGCTGCGTGGGTGACTGAAGGGCAATTTAGAAACCGGATATCCTGCCCGCCAGACGCTGTTGAAACACTCTGTTTCGGCGGCGTGGGGCAGCAGCCAGCTCGAGGCCGGATAAGTCGGGCACCGAGAACGATCCCGAAGACGGGTGCACCCGTCTTCGGGAAGTGAAGAGGGAAGAGTCGATCCGGTCGCGGATCAGTATCGTTAATGTTACTCCGAGGAGTTTTGCCACATGTCCAACATGAAGTTCACTGCCTTGGCCTCGCTGGCCGCCCTGGCCGCTCCCATGGCTGCCCAGGCTGAAATGGTCGAAATGACCGAAACCCAGATGGCCGATGTCTCCGGCCAAGGCGTTCTCAGCGCCATCGCCTTCAACTCCTATTCGCCCGTTGTCCCCCAGGACTATCTCCCCACGTTCATTGATGGGGACGGTTTGATCCTGTGGCCCGAGTTCAACGACAACTTCCAGCCCTTTGTCGCCGCTGGTGCCACCAATGACCAGCTGATCGACAATGCGGAAGATTTTGGCGAAGGCATCGCCGACATCGCGTTCATGGGTCCGTTCCGCGCGCTGGATCTGGCCGCTCAGGGCAAGAGCACTGCGCTGGACTTCCTGTTCTTCCCGATCTCCGCGCCGCTGGATGTGGCTGGCAACGTCTTTGACGCTCTGAACGACGGCGTCGTCTTCACGGCTTCGCGCATCCTGACTGCTCCGCTGAACGCGGTATTCGGCCCGGTCAACCGCTATGTGGACGGCGTGACCGGCCGCTTCGAAGCGACTGTTGACGGCGCTGCCTACGCTGCCATTGAAGTGAAGGGCGCTCTGATCACCAACGCCTTCGCGGGCGCTTCCGCTGCGGCGGGAGACAGCGGCCTGGCCTTCACCAGCCGCGTGTTTGGCCGCATTGCCCAGGCTCAGGCTGGCTTGACCACCCAGCGTCTGGACGCCATTTCCGGCAAGTACGGCTATTGATCCTGCCGCGCCCCGTGGGGCGCTGATGGATCGTTTGAAAAGGCCGCCTTCGGGCGGCCTTTTCTTTGAATCGTCCCACCTTCGATCCGGGCTCGATTGTCCAGTCATTCTGGAAAGCGTGACTCAAGTCTCCCTGGCCCCTGCCGATGCACTCGCAGACGCAATCCACAAGGGAAGAACCCAAGGCCAGGAGCGCCGATTGCGTCTCCCACTGGCCATGACTTGAATCTCAGGAGATCCCGATGAAAACCTCTGGTCTGAACACCTTGGGGGCGCTCGCCCTCACCATCGCACTGCCGCTCACCGCCGAGGCCGGCCTGATCCGCATCGCGGATTCTGAATTGTCGGCCGTGAGCGGGCAGCTGACCGTCAACATCGACGCCAGCACCAATGCCACCACGACGGCGACCACCGCCGCGCTGATCAGCAGCAATCCGCTGCTGCTGCCGATCACCCTGCCACTGGCCGCCATTAACGGTTTCACCAACGGCGCGCTGAACAATGCAGGCGTATTCGGCGCCGGTGTCGCGAACATTCTGGCAGCGCCGCTGTTTCGGCCACTCGTCCTGGCCGATCAGGGCGTGAGTACGGCGCTTGATTTCCTGTTTCTGCCGATTTCTGCGCCCCTGGATATCGCGGGCAATGTGTTTGCGACGCTCGAAGGCGGCGCAGTCGGAACCGCGACCGCGATCCTCACCGCGCCGCTCAACGCGCTGTTCGGTCCAGCCAGCCGGGTCATCGATGGCACCACCGGACGTGCCCAAGCGACTGTTGATGGCATCGCCTATGCGCTGATTGAAGTCACCGGGCCCCGCATCGCCAATGCCTTTGCGGCAGCCTCGGTGGCAAGCGGCGACAATGGTCTGAACTTCACCAGCCGGGTCTTCGGCCGCATCGCCCAAGCTCAAGCGGGCCGCACCGCCATGCGACTCGATACCCTGGAAGCACGCAACGGCTATTAATTCCTTGATTCAGTGTGCCACGTCGATCCTGGCCGCCTACGGGCGGCCTTCTTTATGCCTCCGATCAATCCGGGATCGAGACCAGCCCCAGCGGCTCCAGAGCCCCCTTTCCAGCGCGCACCACTGCTGGAGCATCGCCAAACAGATCCACAACTGTCGTCGGCTCCAGTCCGCAAGCGCCGCCGTCCAGAATGAAGTCCAGGCGCTTACCGAAGCGGGCCGCAATCGCATCGGCATCGGTAGGCGGATCAACCTCGCCGGGCATCAGCAAGGTACAGCTCATCAATGGCTCCCGCAGCATCTCCAACAGACCCTGGACCACCGGATGGTCGGGAATGCGGATACCGATGGTGCGTCGTTTCGGATGCTGCAAACGACGCGGCACCTCCCGGGTAGCCGGCAGCAGAAAGGTATAAGGTCCGGGGGTCACGGCACGCAACAGCCGGTAGGCTGCCGTATCCACTTGCGCGTATTGCGCAATTTCAGACAGATCCCGGCAGACCAGCGTGAAATGATGGTCCTTGCCGAAACCACGCAGATCCCGAATGCGCTCCATGGCCTCCTTATCGCCCAGGTGACAGCCCAGGGCATAGCAGGAGTCGGTCGGATAGGCCATTACGGCACCATCGCGAATGCGCTCGGCGGCCTGCTTGAGGAGGCGCGGCTGGGGATGCGTGGGATGAATGCTGATGCACTGCGTCATTCGAAAACTCTCTTGTCCAGGCCATGAATCGATGGCGATGTGCGCGGCGATTGGCCACGCAGACCGATGCAAGGTTCGGCAGTCCACGATCGCCGGGAGTTCCCTGGATGGCGAGCAGGCGCCAGGATCCGACGATCCCTTATTATGATGTCGTCTTTACCCGATGCGAGACGACCATGCATTATCTGATCCTGCTCCACGAGGCCGAGAATGGCTCGGCACGGCGGCCCGATGCTCGCCCAGCGCATCTAGCGCGACTCGACGAACTTCGCCAGCAAGGCCGGCTGGTACTGGCCGGGCCCTTACCCAAAATCGACGCCGACGACCCAGGCGCGGCGGGTTACAGCGGCTCGGCCATCGTGGCGCAGTTCAACGACCTGGATGCCGCGCGGATCTGGGCCGAAGCGGATCCTTATCGCACAGCCGGGGTCACCGAACGCATCACGGTCTTCCCCTTCAAGCAGGTCATGCCATGAGCACCCCATCGATTCCCGAACGCATTCGATTCCTGCTCGAGGCGGAATTTTGCCCCACGCAATTGGTCATCCGCGATGACAGCGCCCTGCATGCAGGACATGCCGGCGCCGGAAACGGTGGGCATTATCACGTTCTGATCCGCTCCTCGCGCTTTAATGGCTTGTCGGCGCTTGCCCGTCACCGAGCGGTCTATGCAGCCGTGGATCCCCTGATGGGGAGCGCGATCCATGCGTTGACGCTACAGACCCTGGCCCCCGATGAGGCCATTGCGTGAAAAGGCGGGCGTTTTAATCCGTCTGGGGCTACCATTCAGTTCTTTCCAATCCTTCAAGGACCGTTATGATCACTCGCAAATCGTCTCTTCCCGTCCTGCTTGGCTTGACCCTGGTATTGACCGCCTGCGACCAGCCGAAAACCACCGGTCCCGGTTATCAGAGCGCGGTCCCCGGAAAAGCCGTTGTCACCGTCGACGGCACGTCGATCAGCGAGCCGGTGTTCGAGTCCTTTGCCGCAGCCCAAGGCCTGAGCCCGGCCACTGCCGAAAACCGCGAGGCGCGGCAGAAGCTCGCCGAGCAGCTCACCGATCTGGAACTTCTGGCTCAGGACGCTGCGCGCCAGAAGCTGGATCAGGACCCCGAAATGGCCTCCTCCCTTTTGGCACAGTACTACACCACCATGGCCGGCCTTGCGGTGCAGCACTACACCACGGATCATCCTCTGACCGAGGAGCAGATCCAAGCCGCATACGCGGATTGGGTCAACACTCTGCCCAAGACCGAATATCACGCCCGTCATATCCTGGTGAAGGACGAAGCCACGGCCCAGGCGATCCTTGAAAAACTCGATCAGGGCGCTGATTTTGCCGAACTGGCCGCCGAGCATTCGCTCGATCCCTCAAAAAGTGAGGGCGGCGATCTCGGCTGGTTCACGCCGGATCAGATGGTCGAGCCGTTCTCAGCCGCGGTGATCGCGCTCAAGGCCGGGGAAACCGCCGAAGCGCCGGTCCAGACCGATTTCGGCTGGCATGTGGTGCGCTTGGACGAAACCCGCGAGGCCGAGATCCCCAAGCTGGATGAGGCGCGCGACACCGTCACCAATCATGCCAATAACAAGCAGATCGAAGACTACCTGGCCGAGCTGCGCAAGAACGCCAAAGTCAAGGTCGATAAAAAAATCATCGCCGGCGACAAGCCGGTGGAATCCAAGACCTGAGCGCGGTTGCGGCACGCCCGATCGCACATCGCTTCGGCCGCTTCAATGGGGTCAGCCGGGTCGCCAGGCTGGCCCTTCTTCAGGGCTGGCACGAGCACGGTTCGATGCACCCCCGGGGCCCTCATCCCGGATCACCACGCTGCAACGCGGACCCCGGCGCCGAAGCGGCATCGGCCCGCGCCATCAAAGCGCGCAGCAGTGGAATAGTCAGGCGCCGCTGCGCAGCCAGCGCCTCACGATCGAGACTGTCCAGAATCGCGAACAGATGGGCCGGATGTCGGGCCTCCCGTGCAAGCAGATAGCGGCCAACCGTGTCGCTGAGCGCCAACCCGCGGCGCTCAGCCCGCATCTGCAGGGCCCTGAGCTTACCCTCATCGTCCAGCGGCTGCAGACCAAACACCCCGCCCCAACCCAGTCGAGAGGCCAGATCGGCGAGCGCCCACGGGTAGCCCGCCGGGGGCTTGGCGGCCGCCGCGGCAAAAACGCCACCTGTCTCCTGAACCTCGTGGTAAAGCGCGAGAATCGCCGCTTCCCAATCGCGTTTTCCCGCGATGCGGTCGATGCCATCGAGCGCCACCACGGCGCATACCGGCGCCCACCCCTCGAGCAGCTCGGGCCGCCATTGAGCATGTTGATCCAGACACAGGTACCGCACCGGCCGATGGACCTGACTGTCCCGACACAGCGCCTTGAGCAAATGGGTTTTGCCGCTGCCCGAAGCCCCCGAGAGAAACACCGTGCCGGTGGCCGCCGGATGGGCCAGCGCCTGAACCGCCGCCAAGGTAATGCAGTTGCCGTCATCGCCCGCGGCGGCCCGATAAAAATTCTCGAATACGGCAGCGTCATCGAGTTGAACCGGCAAGGGCAGCTGCCCGCTGGGCGCATGAGACGACGAGCCCGCTCCGCCGTTCATGGGCTCGCGGTCCATTCCAGTTCCAGCCGGTCCGCACGGACGGCGTCGGTCCCGAATTGGCGTCGCAAACGCCCCCCCGACTCGAGCAGCTCGATCAGGGACTCCGGCGGCACGTTGGTGTTGGTCAACCAGATGAAGGTCGTCGGGCTGGCCTCCTCGAGAAACAACTCGGTGAGTGCACCGAAGGTGCGCAGCTCGCTCGCCACACCGACATAATCGCCGTACTGCAGGATCCCATGCACCGCGATCCGCACCAGCCGGCGCTCACGCCGGGCCGGTGAAGCCCCGGTCGCTGCAGCTTCGGATGGCGCCAATCGCGCGCGCAGGATCGCTTCATGATGCGTCATGGCCGCCTCGGCCAATGCGCGCGCAGTAGCTGGGCCGGCCTGCGAGGTGCCCGCCTCCTGCCCCCCCAGGAGAGTCTGGATCCGCGCATCCCATTGCCCCTCGCCAGCCTCGGAGAGCGTCAACGCCAGCACCAGATTTCCCGAGTCAGCGGCCGCGCCTTCTTCGCCTGCATCGATACCCGGCGGCGCGGGATTCAGCGGCAAGCCCAGCCGGTCGGCCTGCGCAAGGCATTCGGCAACCAGGGTTGCATGTGCGCCCGCCTGGTCTGTCATGTGCCCGGCTTGCGCCCGCACTACCAGCCGGGTCGTTGGACGCGGCGCCGTCCAGGGCGTTGCACCCAGTCGGGCCAACGCCGCCTCAACCGCCGCTGCGTCGTAGGTTGCCTCGAACACCCGGCGCCCCAGCGCATCACGCGCATAGCCGTAGCGGATCACGAGATCCTCGACACGCACGTCGGTCAGCTTCCGGCCGGGCCCGACCAGACGCCGGACCACCTGGTCGAGCCCCTGGCTGAACAAGGCTGACTGCTCCGGCGCGGCACCGGCATCCAGGGGAAGCCGCGCCTGATACAAATCCCGCACAGCCGCTTCGGCGTGCAGCGGCACCGCCAGCACGGCGAGCCATAACCCGACGCACCACAGGATGCGCCGCACCGCTTCGGTCACTCGCATGCATTCTCCTTTTTCGAGCCCCTGCTCTGGCTGGGGTAAGATACACCATGCACCGTTTTTCACCTCGCATCGCCCAAGGAACCCCATGAGCGGCAAAACGCCTCTGACCTATCGCGACGCCGGCGTCGACATCGATGCTGGCAATCGTCTGGTGGACCGCATCAAACCCGCGGCACAACGCACAACCCGTCCCGAAGTACTCAGTGGCCTGGGCGGCTTCGGCGCCCTGTTCGCACTGCCGATCGATCGCTACCGCGAGCCAGTGCTGGTCTCCACGACCGACGGTGTAGGGACCAAGCTCAAGCTCGCGCTGGACATGAACCAGCTCGACACCATCGGTATCGACCTGGTGGCCATGTGCGTCAACGACCTCATCGTCCAGGGCGCCGAACCGCTCCTGTTTCTCGACTACTACGCCACCGGCCGGCTTGATGTCGATCGTGCCGCCATGGTTATCGAAGGCATTGCGGCAGGCTGTGCCGAAGCAGGCTGCGCCCTCGTCGGCGGCGAAACCGCGGAGATGCCGGGCCTTTACGCCGAAGCCGATTTCGACCTCGCGGGTTTCTCGGTCGGCGTGGTGGAACGCTCGCGCATCCTCGATGGACGCGCGGTCGTGCCGGGTGATGTCATCCTCGGCCTATTCTCCTCGGGTCCTCATTCCAATGGCTATTCGCTGATCCGGCGCATCCTCGCCCGCACCGATAGCACGCTCGATGCACCCTTCGACGGGACAACGCTGGGCGCGGCACTGCTGGCGCCCACCCGGCTCTACGTCAAACCGCTGCTCGCCTTGCTGCAGTCTCAGCCAGTGCACGCCCTGGCTCACATCACCGGCGGCGGACTGGTGGAAAACCTGCCGCGCGTGCTGCCCCGCGGCACACGTGCCCTGATTGATCCGGCATGCTGGACGCGCCCGGCCATCTTCGACTGGCTCCAGCAGCAGGGCGAGGTGCCCCAAGCCGAAATGTGGCGCACCTTCAACTGCGGGATCGGGATGTGCGTCTGCCTGCCATCCGATGCCGCCGCGCCGGCGCGCGAACTGCTCGCCCGGCAGGGGATCGACAGTGCCCTCATCGGCCGGATCGAGGCAAGCGACGAAGAACGGCCGACGGTGGTTCTGGGCGCCTCATGAGTCCGCCCTTGCGTGTCGTCATCTTGATATCGGGAACCGGCACCAACCTGCAGGCCATTCTCGATGCCCAGCGCACCGAAGGCTATACAGTGGCCGGCGTGATCAGCAACCGGCCGCAGGCGGCAGGCCTGGCCCGTGCTGCGCAGGCCGGTGTACCGTCATGCGTCGTCGATCACACCCGCTACCCCGACCGCCCGGCATTCGAGGCCGCGCTCGAAGCCGAGATCGTCCGGTTCGCCCCCGACCTCATTGCGCTGGCTGGCTTCATGCGGGTCCTCACGGCCGATTTCGTAGCCCGCTTCGAGGGTCGAATGCTTAATGTGCACCCGTCTCTGCTGCCCGCCTATCGCGGCCTGCATACCCACGCCCGGGTACTGGCCGCCGGTGAGCACTGGCACGGCAGCAGCATCCATTTCGTCACGGCCGAGCTTGACGGCGGACCCGTCGTCCTCCAAGGCCGGCTGCCCATCCGGCCGGGGGAAAGCGAAGACACTCTGCGTGAACGGGTGCAGGGTCTGGAACATCGGCTCTACCCCACCGCGCTTGGCTGGATCGCCGGCAGGCGATTGCGCTGGCAGGACGGGCCATGGTTCGATGGCGCGCCGCTTCACGAACCCATTCAGTGGAGTGAAGCGGTGGACTGCGTATCATGAGTCGCCGCGTCTGCAGACGCATCGGCGCGTTGCTCCTGTTGGTGAGCGCGATGTCCATGACCGGGATTGCGTCAGCGGCCGCCGCTGCCCCCTTCGGTACTCTGCTCACGCCCTATCAGGCCACCTATCGCTTGCGACAGGGCCCCATCACGCTGGCGCGGGCGACTTTTTCCCTGCGCAAGGTCAGCGGCCAGGACGAATGGGAGCTGACCTCGCTGACCGAGACGCAAGGGTGGCTGTCCACCGTGCGCGCCGATCGTATCGAGGAAACCAGCCGTTTCCGCATCCAGGGCGATCGTCTGCTGCCCCTGCACTACCAGATGCGCCATGAGGCGCCCGGCGAGATCAAAACCGAGACCGCAAATTTCAATTGGCCCGCCCAGCGGGTCACGGGTGCCGTCGACCAAAGCGCTTTCGATCTAAGCCTGCAGGCGCATACTTACGACCGTCTCAGCCTGCAGGTTCTGGTCCGGGCAGCCGCCCTCCGTGACATCAGCCCGATACGCATCCGCATGCTGGAAAAGAACAAGATCAAGCCGATCCGCTTTGAAAGCACGGCGGCGGTCGAAACGCTGGAGACGCCCGCCGGCCGATTCGAAACGCGGCGCATGACCCAAGTCGACAGCAAGAAGCCGATGACCTTCTGGCTTGCGCCAAAGGCCCACTATCTGCCAGTGCGGGTGGAACAGGACCGCGGCAGTCTGCATCTGAAGCTGGAATTGGAAGCCTTGAAAATGGGGCCGGCAAGCGTCACGCCCGCGGCAAGGTGACGCCGACCTGACCCTGATATTTCCCGCCACGATCCTTATAGGACGTCTCGCAGACCTCATCCGATTCGAAGAACAGCATCTGGGCCACGCCCTCATTGGCGTAGATCTTCGCCGGCAAGGGCGTGGTGTTGGAAAACTCGAGCGTCACATAGCCTTCCCATTCGGGTTCCAGCGGCGTGACGTTGACGATGATGCCACAGCGGGCATAGGTACTCTTGCCGAGGCAGATGGTGAGCACATTGCGCGGGATGCGGAAGTACTCGACCGTGCGGGCCAATGCGAAGCTGTTCGGCGGGATAATGCACACCTCGCCGGTGAAGTCGACGAAGCTGTTGGCACTGAATTCCTTGGGATCGACGATGGCCGAGTTGATGTTGGTGAAAATCTTGAACTCGTCGGCGCAGCGCACATCGTAGCCGTAGCTGGAGGTCCCGTAGGAAATGGCCTTGTGGCCCGCCCGCTGCTTCACCTGACCGGGCTCGAAAGGTTCGATCATGCCGGCCTCTTCGGCCATGCGGCGGATCCAGCGGTCGGATTTGATGCTCATCGGACGTCCTGATTGTGAGTAGCCCATGGGAAACGGGGCAATTTCGCACGAATCGCGGCCCGGGAAAAGGCTCAGCCCCGGGACCGTCATCGGCGCACCCATTCGCCGGAAACCCGCAACGCCATGGAACTGAAGCATGTCGGCATGCGTCTTAACTGCCATGAACTGGCGCGGCGTTATCGATCGCGCCGCACCACTGATGGAGTTCCGATGGATCTGCTGCGCATCGTCATCGCCATTGTGCTGCCACCCTTGGGCGTCTTCCTGCAAGTCGGTTTCAAGGGCGCGTTCTGGCTCAATATCGTGCTTACCTTGCTCGGATATGTCCCGGGTCTGGTGCATGCCATCTGGATCATCGCCAAGCGCTAGAGCCAGACGCCTCCGCCAGATCGCTCGCTGCGCTGGCCAACGGCTCAGTCCTCGACGATCCGGATTTCCGGAAAATCGCTCGGACCGGCATCCAGAACCAGCTGGGCCGTGGCCTTGCGGGCGATGTCGTGATAGGCCTGCGCCAGCGCGCCGCCCGGCTCGGCCACGACAGTCGGCCGGCCGCCATCGGTCTGCTCCCGAATACGCAGGTCCAGCGGCAGGCTGCCAAGGAACGGCACACGGTACTGAGCTGCCATGCGCTCGCCACCGCCTGCGCCAAAGATGGGTTCCTCGTGGCCGCAACGCGAGCAAATATGCGTGCTCATGTTCTCGATGACCCCCAGCACCGGAACCGCGACCTTTTCGAACATGCGCAGCGCCTTGCGAGCATCCAGCAGCGCGATATCCTGCGGGGTGGTCACGATCAGCGCGCCGCTGAGGGGCACCTGCTGGCTGAGCGACAGCTGCACATCGCCCGTTCCCGGCGGCAGATCGATGATGAGGTAATCGATTCCGCCCCAGTCGGTGTTGCGCAGAAGCTGGGTCAGCGTCTGCGTCACCATCGGCCCCCGCCAGATCACCGGCTGATCCTCGTCCACCAGATAGCCCACCGACATGGTGCGCAGACCATGGCGCACGATGGGCGGCAACCGCCCGTCTGGACCCGCTTGGGGCGCGCCGCCCACATAGCCCAGCATGCGCGGCTGACTGGGGCCGTACAGGTCGGCGTCCAGCAGGCCGACGCGCGCGCCATCGGCCGCGAGCGCCAGGGCCAGGTTCACGGCGGTGGTCGATTTGCCCACACCGCCCTTGCCGGAGGCGACTGCCAGTATCCAGCCGACATCCGGTATGGACTGCCGAGTGGCGTTCTCGGCCGGCTTTTTCAACACCCTGCGCGACTCGACCCGAATCGCCATACCGGGCAGCGCGCGAGTCAAATGATCCTGGGCTAGTGCGGCCAGTGTGGCGGCATGTTCGCCGCACGGATAACCCACCTTCAGCTTGACCACCCACTGATCGTTGGCCTTGGTGACGGCATCCACCATACCCGCGCGATGAAGATCGCAGCCACTGTAGGGATCCTGTACCTCGCCGAGCAGGCTTTCGATTCGGCTTCGAACGGCGGCATCGTCGCCCATATCGCATCCCCTCGAGATCAAAATCGCGATTCTACGCCAGAACAGTCGGCATCGGCCGCTCATGGGGGCTATGGCATACTAGAGGGCATTTCCAGCAGCCCCCACCACCTCCAATGAACACCCCACGCCGCATTCTCGTCACCAGTGCCCTGCCCTACGCCAATGGCCCGATCCACCTGGGCCATCTGGTCGAATACATCCAGACCGACGTCTGGGCGCGGTTTCAGCGAATGCGCGGCCATCAGTGCTTCTATGTGTGCGCGGACGATGCCCATGGCACGCCGATCATGCTGAAAGCGCGCGAGCACGGCATCGCACCCGAAGACCAGATTCAGCGCGTGTGGGCCGAACACACCGCCGACTTCGCCCGCTTCGGCATCGGCTTCGACCATTACCACACCACCCACTCGCCCGAGAATCGCCACTTCGCCGAGCTGATCTATACCCGGCTGCGCGATGCCGGGCATATCGCGCGTCGCAGCATCCGCCAAGCCTACGACCCCTCGCAGAAAATGTTCCTGCCCGACCGCTTCATCAAGGGCGAATGCCCACGCTGCGGCGCGGCGGATCAGTACGGCGATTCCTGCGAGGTCTGCGGCGCCACTTACGCCCCGACCGACCTCAAGAATCCCGTTTCGGTGCTCTCCGGGGCCACGCCGGAGGAGCGCGATTCGGAGCACTACTTTTTCCGGCTGGCCGACTTCGAGCCGATGCTGCGCCGCTGGATCGACGACGGCGCGCTCCAGGGCGCGGTCCGCCACAAGCTCGCGGAATGGTTCGACGCCGGACTGTCGGACTGGGACATCTCGCGCGATGCGCCTTATTTTGGTTTCGAGATCCCCGATGCACCGGGCAAGTATTTCTACGTCTGGCTAGACGCCCCGATCGGCTACATGGCGAGTTTCCAGGCCCTGTGCGAGCAGCGCGAAGATCTCGTCTTCGAGGACTTCTGGGCGCCGGGGACAGACACCGAGCTGTACCACTTCATCGGCAAGGACATCGCCTATTTCCACACGCTGTTCTGGCCGGCCATGCTGCACGGCGCGGGCTTCCGCATGCCAACCGCCGTCTTCGCCCACGGCTTCCTCACCGTCAACGGTCAGAAGATGTCCAAGTCGCGCGGCACCTTCATCCGCGCCGAGACCTTCGCCCGCCACCTCACGCCCGAATACCTGCGTTATTACTTTGCCGCCAAGCTGGGGCCCGAGGTCGAAGACATCGACCTCAACCTCGAGGATTTCGCGGCCCGCGTCAACGCCGATCTGGTCGGCAAGCTCGCCAACATCGCCAGCCGCTGCGCTGGGTTCATCACCAAACGCTTCGACGGCAAGCTGGGCGCGGTCCTGATCGGCGGCGCAGACCCGCAGCGTAGCGGTGATCACGTCGATTCGCTCACCTTCGACCTGATGCAGGCGGCCGATGAAATTGCCGCCTGCTACGAGCAGCGCGAATACGCGCGTGCGATGCGCCGAATCATGGCGCTCGCCGATGCAGTGAACGCCTACGTCGATCAAAAAAAGCCCTGGGAACTCGCCAAAAACCCAGCCGATGCTGCACAGCTCCATATCGTGACCAGCATCGCGCTCAATGCCTTTCGGCTCCTCATCCTCTACTTGAAGCCGGTGCTGCCGGCCATGGCCGAGGCCGCCGAACATTTCCTGAACATTCCACCCCTCACCTGGAATGACGCGGCAAGCCTGCTGCCGACCGGTCACGCCATCGGCGTCTACCAGCATCTGGCGCGGCGCATCGAACCTGACGCGCTGGCCCGGCTCGTCGCTGACTCGACAGAAGCCGCAAGCCGCACGACTGCGCCGGAAGAAGTACCCGCCATCGCGCCAATCGCGCCGACCATCGGCATCGAGGACTTTTCCCGGATCGACCTGCGCATCGCCCGCATCGCCTCGGCCGAGCACGTGGAAGGGGCCGACAAGCTGCTGCGTCTGCAGCTCGATCTCGGCGGTGAGCGGCGCCAGGTATTTGCCGGCATCAAGGCGGCCTATCGCCCTGAAGAACTGGTTGGCCGGCTCACGATCATGGTCGCCAACCTCGCCTCGCGCCAGATGAAATTCGGCCTTTCCGAAGGCATGGTGCTCGCTGCCGGCGACGGCAAAGGAATTTTCCTGCTCTCCCCGGATCAAGGGGCCGAGCCGGGCATGCGTGTGAAATGACCGCCGTCATCACCGCCATCCGATACGGACCTGATGGATAACTGGACCACCCCTTTCGTTGCCACCGCCCTGTTACAGAATGCGACACTCGCGTTGGGGTTGGGGGTGAGTCTGGCCCTGGCGGCACCGGCACGGCTGGAGCAGGTCGTGATCGGCTGCCTGCTTGGCATTCCGCTGCTGACTGTGGTCAGCGCGCTGAGCTATCTGCTGGACGTGCTCTGGCTCCACCCCCAAGGATGGGAAGTGCTCCGGCTGCCCCTCGTCATGGGGCTCACCGCGCTCCTGGCGCAGGCCGCTGCGTTGATGCTGCGCCGGCAATCGGGCGCGGTCCACCGCGCAGGGCGAACGGATCCATGGCTGAGCCTTTACTGGACCTTGTTGGGAATCGCGCTGGTCCTGGCCCCGCCCCCCCGATCGCTGGGATCGGCGCTGGGAATGGGAATGGGGACGGCAGGCGGCGCCGCATTGGTCCTCATTCCCTTTGCCGCGCTCACCGCGCATCTGGCGGCGGCCGCAGTGCCCGCCCCATTCCGGGGCCTGCCGATTGCCCTCGTGTCACTGGGCGTGATCGCGCTGGCCTTTCTGGGCTTCAACGGACTGGTGAAGGTCTAGCCGATGAATTGGCTCGCACTGCTGGCATTGACCGGACTGTTCGCGGGCCTGGGCATGGCTCTTCCCTGGCTGGCGCGCCGCCCGGTGGCCGCACAGGCCGATCTGGCGGCGACGCTTGACGCGCTGCTGCCCCAAACTCAATGCGGCCAGTGCGACTATGCCGGCTGCCGGCCGTACGCGGAAGCCTTGGCGGCGGGAACCGCTCCCCCGAACCGTTGTGTGCCGGGCGGAACCCGTACCCGCGATCAGTTGCTGGAACGACTGGAGCTCTGGCATCTGGCGGAGGCCTACCCCGCACCCCGACGCCCCGAGCCGACCCTCGCCCGAATCGATGAGGCGCGTTGCGTCGCCTGCACCTTGTGTCTGGACGCCTGTCCAGTCGACGCCATCGTCGGCGCACGCGGCCTGGCCCATACGGTCCTGACCGACGAATGCACGGGCTGTGCGTTGTGCCTGCCAGTCTGCCCGGTCGATTGCATCGAGCTCGATCCCGTGCCGCCCGCCGCTTGGCTGTGGCAGGCGCCCACCCCGTTGCGCCCGGAGCATCTCCCTCGTGGCCACCATTGAAACCAGCCGTCACCCCTTGCACGGCGGCCTGGCACTGGAACCCGCCCGACCCGCTGCCGCGTTGCCCTGGTCAGACGGGCCCATCCCATCGGTACTGGTGCTGCCACTGGAGAGCCCATCGGGGGTCCGAGCCACCCCCTGCGTCGCGGTGGGGGACAAGGTCAAGCGCGGGCAATGCATTGCCCGGCCACCAGGGCCTTGGGATGCTGCCATTCATGCCAGCAGTTCGGGGGAGGTCATCGCCATCGAACCGCATCTGGTGGCCCTTCGAAATGTCGCCGCGCGCGCCTGCATGCTGATCCGCACCGACGGCGAAGACCGTTCCGAGGCGCCCATGTCACGCTGCGATCCAGCAACCGAGAACCGCGCCGCCGTACTGCGACGCCTGGCCGAGTCCGGCGTGGTCGGCCTGGGTGGTGCGGTGTTTTCCACCGCAGCCAAGCTATCCTGCGCCAGCGCAACACCGATTGGCACGCTGATCGTCAACGCAGCTGAATGTGAACCCCACATCCGCTGTGATGAGGGACTGCTGGCCCACTGCCCAGCGGACATCGCACAGGGCATTCATGCGCTGTCTACGTTTCTCGGGCAGCCGGAAGTCCTCATCGGACTGAAGGAAACGCTTGATTCGACACCCCTCGCGGGAGCCTTGGATGCAGCCGGCCTGAATGCCGTCCGCATCATCCGGGTGCCCGCCCGCTATACCGCCGGCGCCGAGGAGGTGCTCATCCGCCTGCTGACCGGTCGGGAGATCCCCCGCGGCGCCCTCCCGACCGAAGTGGGCTGCCTGTGCCTGAACATCGCCACGGTCGCGGCCGCCGGCAAGGCACTGCTGGAAGGCACGCCGGTGATCTCCCGCATCATTACAGCCAGCGGCCCTGGGCTGGCCCGGAGCGCCAATCTCAGTGCCCGCATCGGGACTCCGGTATCCGCCATCCTCGCCGCTTGTGGTGGCACCACGGACACGGCCGGCTCGCTTATCCTCGGTGGCCCGATGATGGGCGTGGCGCTGCCCAACGATGCCATCCCCATTACCAAGGGCAGCCAGGCGCTGTGGGTCCCGACCCAACAACCATTCGAGGAGAGTGCGCCGGTCCAGCCCTGTATCCGCTGTGGGGCGTGCGCGAGCGTCTGCCCGATGAATCTGCTGCCGCAGCAGTTGTACTGGCATGCGCGTACGATGGACCAGAATGCCCTGGAAGCCCATGCACTCGATGCCTGTATCGAATGCGGGTGCTGCGATGTGGTCTGCCCGAGCCGTATTCCCTTGGTCGAAACGTTCCAGACGGCCAAGTTTCAACTGACCCGTGCAACCAGTCTCGATCAGCGTGCGGCCTGGCTCAAGGAACGGATTGAAGCGCGGGAAAGCCGCCTGGAAGACCGCAGGGCCCAACAGGTGACCCAGTCCGGTACACGCGGCGAAGATCCCCGCGAACGATTGGCCCGGCTCCGGGCTCATCGTGCGCGCAAAGACGCCACACCGAATCAGGAGCCCTGATGAGCAAGGCGTTTCCGACCGCCTCAGCGCCTCACTTGCCGCATGCACGCCCGGTCAGCTGGGTGATGAGCCAAGTGCTGCTGGCGCTGTTGCCTGGTGCGGCGGCGACGCTTTTCTATCGCGGTCCGGGGGTATTGCTCAACTTGGCTCTGTGTCTGGCAACGGCCTACGGCTGTGAAATCCTCGCCATGAGACTGCGCGGACATCCGCCCAAGCCGGCCCTCCAGGATGGTAGTGTGGCGGTGACGGCAACGCTCATCGCACTGGCGCTTCCGCCCTGGTTGCCGCTCCCGCTACCGATTCTGGGCACGGCATTCGCCGTGTTACTGGTCAAACACGCTTACGGCGGGCTGGGGCAGAACCCCTTCAATCCCGCCATGGCCGCCTACGCCCTGTTGCTGGTGAGCTTTCCCGTGGCCATGACCCGGTGGCCCGCTGCGGCATCGGCCTGGGATTGGCACCTGGCAGCACTGGCTTGGACCGGTGCAGAACACGCTTGGGATGGATTGACCGGCGCCACCGCGCTGGGTGATACCCGCACGCGACTGGCCCTCACCCATACCTTGTTCGAGATCCACGCAGAGGGCGGCCCCGCGGGTAGCCGGGCGGGGCTGGTGGTGAACCTGGCCTACGCAGCCGGTGGCGGTTACCTGCTGGCACGGGGCGTCATCGGCTGGCGCATCCCCGTCGCCGTGCTCGTGGCGGTTGCCACCGGAGCGCTGGTTTTTCAGGTCATCGACGCGGATCGCTATCCCTCGGCGCTGTTCCATCTGACACAAGGGGCGACGATGCTGGGCGCGTTTTTCATTGCCACCGATCCCGTCTCGGCGAGCACCACCCCGCGCGGCCGGTTGCTTTACGGCGCGGGGATCGGCGCGCTGGTTTATCTGATCCGCACTTTCGGCGCCTATCCCGACGGCTTCGCCTTTGCCGTTCTGCTGATGAATCTGGCTGTCCCCCTGATTGACCGCCTGACCATCCCGAGACCTTATGGCACGCCCCGCGACGACTGAGTCCGCCCGCTGGAGCCTGCTGCGCGCCGGCCTCAGCGTCGGCGGCTGCGCGCTGGGCGTGCTGGGACTGGTGCTGGCGACGATGTACTGGACTGAACCGCGCATGAGCAAAAACCGCGAATGGGACCGGCTGGCCCAGGTGCGGGAAATCGCCGGATCCCGCATCGCCCAGCCGGATGCCCTGCGCTCGCTGAGACTTCCACCGGCCGGAGAACTCCACCAGAATAGCCCGTTCAATGCCTATCAGGTGGTGGTGGACGATCGCGTCGAGACCGTGATCGTGCCGGCCGTAGCGCCCGATGGGTACAGCGGTCGGATCGAGCTATTGGTGGGAATCGATGTTTTGGGCGCGATCGTCGCCGTGCGGGTAACGCGCCACCACGAAACCCCGGGGCTGGGCGATCGCATCGATCGGGCGCGCTCGGCCTGGATTACCCAGTTCGACGGCCACAGCCTGGGAAGTCCTCCGGAGGGACGTTGGAACGTGCGTAAAGATGGTGGTGATTTCGATCAGATCACAGGCGCGACCCTGACCCCTCGCGCCGTCATCCATGCGGTGGCCGGTGCCCTGAAGTATTTTGAACGCCACCGGGTGCTGCTGCTCACCCCTGCGCCGCAGGACGCCGTGAAATGACCATTGCACCCTCACCGGAATCTGCAGCCGGCGAGACCCCACGGATTGCGCTGGCGGCGGTTCCTCTAGCCATCGCGAGCACCTCGCTCATCTCCGGGCTGGCTTTGGGACTCGCCGCCGGCGCCCTGTTCGCAGCCATCAGCGTCTTGCAGCCGCGGCTGACCCGTCTTCCGGACGCGGAACTGCGACTGCCTATCGCCACACTGCTGCTCGCCGGCTTCATTGCGATCCTGGACCGTCTCATCGATACCTACCTGCACCATCTGCATGCCGCCATGGCTGGCCCCCTCCCCCTAGTGGCGGCAACGGGACTGCTTCTGCTGATGGTGCCGGGTCATCCAATAGAACCGGCGCCGGCGGTGCGGCCATCGTTCTCGCGGCGTACGCTGCTGATCGTCGCGGGACTGCCGCCACTGATGGGCGCACTCCGAGAACTGGCTGCCAGTCTCCGCATTGGACTGTTGCCCCTGATCGGGACCGGTCCGATCCCCGTCCCTCGCCACCTGGTCTTCCCCATCGCGGCCTGGCCCACTGGAGGTTTCGTGGCGTTCGCCCTGCTGATCGTCATCGGACGGACCTTGAGACACCGGACGCCATCGCGGACCATACCCCCCATGTCTGCGGAGTCGATCGAATGACGCCCGAATGCTGCGCCACCTTTTTTGCGCGCCTGGCTGCGGCCAACCCGGAACCCGAAACCGAACTGGTCTACCACAACACCTACCAGCTGCTGGTCGCGGTCATTCTCTCGGCGCAGGCAACCGATGCGGGCGTGAACAAGGCGACCACGCCCTTGTTCGAAAAAGTCCGCACGCCGGAGGACATGCTGGCGCTGGGCGAACCAGGGCTGACGCAGGCCATCCGCACCATCGGACTGTATCGATCCAAGGCCCGCCACGTGATCGCGATGAGCCGCATGCTGGTCGAACGCCATGGCAGCCAGGTCCCGCGCAGCCGCGCCGAGCTCGAGGCCTTGCCTGGGGTCGGCCGCAAAACCGCCAATGTGATCCTGAATGTCGCGTTTGGGGAACCAACCCTGGCGGTCGATACCCATATCTTCCGGGTCGCCAATCGCACTGGCCTCGCGTCGGGCAAGACCGTACGGGAAGTCGAGGATCAGCTGATGCAGTGTGTTCCATCCGCCTACCGCCAGCACGCCCATCACTGGCTGATTCTGCACGGACGCTATGTGTGCAAGGCACGCAAGCCCTTGTGCGCGCAATGTTCGGTGCGTGACCTGTGCGCCAGCGCCGCGCTCTTCGGCGATTCGGCTCCGCGACACGCCCATGCCCCAGAGACTCAAACCGGAGTGCACTGAATGTTCGGCAACGACCGCGCAGGCCTGCGCGCCCAATATGCAACCGCTTGGCAAAAAGCCCGGGCCGGCGAAGCTCTGAGCCCCCTCGAAACCGCCCTCGCGACACTCGTCGAGGAGCATCCGGAATACCAGTCGCTATTCGAGGGCAGCGGCGAAGCGCTGGCGCAGCATGAATTTCCACCCGAGCGGGGAACGGAAAACCCATTCCTGCATCTTGGCCTGCACATGGCGCTACGGGAGCAGGTCACGACCGACCGACCGAGCGGCATTCGCCGCATCCACCAGCGCCTGAGCAGCCGTCAAGGTTCGGCCCACGCCGCCGAACACCGGATGATGAGCTGCCTCGGACAGGCCCTGTGGGAGGCACAACGATCCGGACAGCCGCCCGACGAGAACCGCTACCTGGAATGCCTCAAAGGGCTGTAGCACGAATCCGACCCTGAGGCCTGCATGGAACCGGCTCCGAACCAGCGTCCCGCCGACAGTACCCGCCTGCAGCACATCATGCGCGAGGTCAGCGAGCTGTTGCGCAAGCAGCATCTGGTGGAACAGCTTCTGGACCGCACCGATACGCCGCGCCATGCCCTGGAACAGCAGGTATTGCACCGGCAGCACCTGAGCGAACTGGAACGCAAGCTCAGTCGTCTGCATCCGGCAGACATCGCCCATATCCTCGAAGCCCTTCCGCTGGAGGAGCGGCTGACAGTCTGGGATCTGGTCCGCGCCGATCTGGACGGCGAGATCCTGCTCGAGGTGTCCGATGCTGTCCGCGAAAGCCTGATTGCCCGCATGGATCAGGCCGAGCTTCAGGCCGCAGCGGCCCAGCTCGATGCCGATGAGTTGGCCGACCTGGCGGCCGACCTGCCACGCGATGTGCTGCAGAGCGTACTGGATGCCATGGACGCGCAGAATCGCGCACGACTCCAAGCCGCTCTGTCCTATCCCGAGGACACGGTGGGCGCCCTGATGGACTATGCTCCGGTCACGATCCGGGAGGACATCAGCTTGGATGTGGTCTACCGCTATCTGCGGCGCATTGGCGAGCTGCCCGATCACACAGACAAGCTGTTCGTCACCAATCGACACGGCCAGCTCACCGGGATCCTGCTGCTGCGGCGCCTCGTGGCCGAAGATCCGGCGCGGCGGGTGTCGGAGGTCATGGCGCGGGATGTGGTCACGTTCTCTCCCGGCGACCCTGCCGAAGAAGCGGCACAGGCCTTCGAGCGCTATGACCTCGTCTCGGCGCCCGTCGTCGATGAACGGCGCCATGTCCTCGGACGCCTGACCATCGACGTGGTGGTCGATTACCTGCAAGAGCTGCGCAATGCGGAGATGCTGGGGCGCGCAGGGCTACGGGAGGACGAGGACCTCTTCGCCGGCGTTGGGCCGAGTGTCCGCAACCGCTGGCCCTGGCTGGCTGTGAATCTGGTCACGGCACTCATTGCCTCGCGGGTCATCGGCCTGTTTGAAGGGACCATCGAAAGGCTGGTGGCCCTGGCAGCGCTGATGCCCATCGTCGCCGGCATCGGCGGCAATACCGGCAACCAGACTTCGGCATTGATCATCCGTGCCCTGGCGCTGGATCAGCTCAACGACAACAACACCCATCGCCTGATCCGTAAGGAAATCCGGGTTGCCCTGCTCAATGGCTTGGTATGGGGCAGTGTGGTCGGGGCAGTGGCCTATGGTCTGTATGGCAACCCCGCCCTGGGGGTGGTGATGAGTGCGGCGATGCTGCTCAACCTCCTGCTCGCAGCATTGGCCGGCATGCTCATCCCACTGGCCATGCATCGGCTGCGCCGAGACCCGGCGCTGGGTTCGAGCGTCCTTCTGACCGCAACGACCGACAGCGGTGGATTTTTCATCTTCCTTGGCCTGGCCAGCGTGTTTCTGCAATGATTCCCGATATCCTGCGTCCTGGAGACCGGCCTTTGAAACCGATCATCCCCCGCGCCATCCTGCTCAGCCTCGTGATGATGCTGGTCGCGTGCGCACCCACATGGGGGCCCGCCACCCGCATGCCGTCGGGATCGGCCGCAAACGCCGATGTGGCGTCCCGGCGGATGGAAGTGGTGGCACACGCCTTGGCAATGACCGGCCAGCCCTATCGCTGGGGCGGCGCCGAACCCGGCGGGTTCGACTGCAGCGGGCTGGTGACCTACGCTTATCGGCAAGCCGGATTTTCATTGCCTCGTCGCGCGATCGACCAGGCCGAACGGGCGCGGCGGGTGCCGCCACATGCACTGGCCCCCGGGGATCTGCTGTTTTTCCGCGTCGATGGTGCCATCTCCCATGTCGGGATCTACATGGGTGACGGACGCATGGTGCATGCGCCTGGCTCAGGAAAGGTCGTGCGGATCGATGCGATCGATGCGAACTATTGGGCGCCGCGCTACGCCGGTGCACTGCCCATGCTTCAGTTGATCGCCAACGATTCCTGAGGGTCTGTTACGCCATCACGGCTCCGAGCAACGACCCAACACTGGCATCATGACCCCCGTCCCGATTCAAAGGGACCAAACCGTTGATGTCCCCCGTCAGGAGAGCAATTCATGGTCACTGCATCCCCCCCTTCTGCCCACCAGATTGTTGTCATTGGCGGTGGCGCCGCTGGTCTCGCGGTCGCCGCCCGCCTCTTGCGATTGAACAATCATCTGGATGTTGCGGTCATCGAGCCAGCTGAGTTCCATTTCTACCAACCCGGCTGGACGCTGGTGGGGGGCGGGGTTTTCCCCGCCACCGCAACCCGCCGGCCCATGCATGGCTTGATGCCGCTGGGCGTGACCTGGATACGCCAAGCGGTGGCCGCGCTCGAACCCGACCAGAATCAGCTCGTCCTGGACGATGGGCGACTCGTCCACTACGAGCATCTGATTGTCTGCCCGGGCATCGTCAGCGACTGGGGCGCCGTGGCCGGATTGGAGGAAACACTTGGACAGAATGGCGTCTGCAGCAACTACCACTACGATCTCGCGCCATACACCTGGCAGTGCATCCAGGAGTTCAGCCGCGGACGCGCCGTCTTCACGGCAGCGCCCATGCCCTTCAAATGCCCAGGCGCCCCGCAGAAGATCCTCTATCTGGCGGCCGATCACTTCCAGCAGAATGGCCGCGAGGCCGAGCTGCACTATTACTGCGCCACGCCGGTAATCTTCGGAGTCGCCCCCTTTTCCCGCGCGCTGGAGCGGGTCGCCGACCGCTATGGTGTGCAGCGCCATTATCAGCATACACTCGTCGCCGTAGACGGACCGGCGCGGGTCGCCACCTTCGAGCACACCGGTGCGGATGGCCAGAAAACCCGAATCGAGCAGCCGTTCGATCTACTGCATGTCACGCCGCCGCAACGACCGGCCGATTTCGTTCGCCACAGCCCACTCGCCAATGCGGCAGGCTATGTGGACGTGGACAAGTTCACGCTGCGCCATGTGCACTATCCCAACGTCCATGCGCTGGGTGATGTCGCCTCGACACCAAACTCCAAAACCGCCGGCGCAGTGCGTCAGCAGGCGCCCGTGGTGGTGCGCAACCTGCTGGCGGAGCTCGGCGGCAAGCAACCGACCGCGCGCTACGATGGCTATGGGACCTGCCCGCTGACCACGGCCAAGGGCAAGGTCATGCTGGCCGAGTTCGTCTACGACGGTGTGGTCACGCCCACCCTGCCGCTCGACCCGTATGTCGAACGGCGCAGCATGTGGTGGCTCAAGACCAGTCTGCTGCCCTTCCTGTATTGGGAAATCATGTTGCGCGGCTATGAGATCAATACGCCCCATCACCGCGCCCGCAACTACCCGGAGCCAGACTGAACGAATCGCGGACCGTTGGGCGAAACGCTTCCGTGACACAGAGTGATCATCGAAAAATGTGATCGCCTTCTGATCATTTTTGGATTGCACCCATCCGACCGGCTTGCTTTAAGATGTCGGTCGAGTCCATCCACCCCTTCGCAAAGGAGCCCCCTCATGAGCGTTCTGGTCAGCCAACCTGCCCCTGATTTCACCGCCGCCGCCGTGCTTCCCGACGGCAGTATCAACGAAAACTTCCGTCTTTCGGATCTGAAGGGCAAGTACGTCGTTCTGTTCTTCTGGCCGCTGGATTTCACATTCGTGTGCCCTTCCGAAATCATTGCTCACGACCACCGTGTCTCCAAGTTCAAAGACCTGGGTGTGGAAGTGGTCGGGGTTTCCATCGACTCTGCCTTCACCCACCATGCCTGGCGGAACACGCCGGTCGAAAAAGGCGGCATCGGTCCGGTACAGTTTCCCATCGTGGCGGATGTGCGCCACGACATCGTCCGTGCCTACGGCGTCGAACATCCGGACGGCGTCGCGCTGCGCGCCTCTTTCCTGATCGACAAGAACGGCATCGTGCAGCATCAGGTCGTCAACAACCTGCCGCTGGGCCGGGAAGTGGATGAAATGCTTCGCCTGGTGGAAGCCCTGCAATTCACCGAAGAGCACGGTGAGGTCTGCCCCGCCGGCTGGCGCAAGGGCAAGCCTGGCATGAAGCCCACTGCCGAAGGTGTGGCAAGCTACCTCGCGGAGCACAGCAGCGCGCTGTGAGACACGCCGTGCCGGGCGTCAGTCCTCGCGCGAACAGGCGATAGGCCGCGCCCGGCATCGGACCTCACGATTTCATCGACTATTCGGGTTTCGAGGATTTTTCAATGGCCGAAAGCAGCCATGCGCGTTTATTGATTCTGGGTTCGGGTCCGGCCGGCTACACCGCCGCCATCTACGGCGCCCGAGCCAATCTCAAACCGGTTCTCATCACTGGCATCCAGATGGGCGGGCAACTGACCACCACGACCGAGGTCGACAACTGGCCAGGCGGCCAGGAAGGTCTGCAAGGCCCCGCGTTGATGGAAGAACTCAAGGCGCATGCCGAGCGCTTCGAGACCCAGGTGGTGTTCGACCATATCCATACCGCGGATCTCGGGCAGCGCCCGTTCCGGCTCGAAGGCGACAGCGGCGTGTATACCTGCGATGCCCTGATCATTGCGACCGGAGCCAGCGCCCGCTATCTGGGCCTTGCCTCCGAACAGGCGTTCATGGGCAAGGGGGTTTCAGCCTGCGCCACCTGCGACGGGTTTTTCTATCGCAACCAGAATGTCGCCGTGATCGGTGGCGGCAACACGGCTGTGGAAGAAGCGCTGTATCTGGCCAACATCGCGGCGCACGTCACCGTCATTCATCGCCGCGACCGGTTCCGGGCGGAGAAAATTCTGCAGGACAAGCTGTTCGCCCGCGAGCGCGAAGGCAAGATCACCATATTATGGAACCATGAACTCGACGAGGTTCTGGGCGACGAATCCGGCGTGACCGGACTGCGGGCACGCAGCACGACTGGTGAAACCCAAGAGATCGCGGTCGCAGGCGTATTCATCGCCATTGGCCATACACCCAACAGCCAGCTCTTCGAAGGACAGCTCGACATGCAGGGCGGCTACCTGAAAGTCAACAGCGGACTGGAAGGCAATGCCACGGCCACATCCATCCCGGGTGTATTCGCCGCAGGTGACGTGATGGATCATGTCTATCGCCAGGCCATCACCTCCGCCGGCACCGGCTGCATGGCGGCCCTGGACGCCGAGCGCTTTCTCGACGAACTCACCAACGACTGAACGCCTGGCAGCCGGCCCGACCGGGCCGGTCTGTGCGCCGATGCATCCATTCGTGGATTCCCTCGTGATCCGCGTAGCGAAGCTCGGCTGCTGGGCACGCAATGGTGCGCCGGGATCTTGATTCCAGCCGCCGGCTCGAGCGCGCGTCGCCTCGCCCCTTCACCTTAGCGAAACAGTTCAGCTCCTTTACAATAGGCCACTTGACGCCATCTCATCGCACGAAGGGGAACTACCGATGCAAGCACGCCTGATCCTGATCCGGCATGGCAAATCCGTCTGGAATGCCCAGAACCGATTCACCGGTTGGGTCGATGTCCCCCTAGCGGCGGATGGCTGGGAAGAAGCAGCCCAGGCGGGCCGCCTGCTCGCCGACCGCGCGTTCGATGTCGCCTTCACCTCTCACCTCCAGCGCGCTATCACGACCCTGCAGGTCGTGTTGCGAGAAAATCGCAGCGGCCGGACGCCCATCTTCCTACCCGCCGAAGGTACGCTGCCACGCGAGTCCTACCGGCCCGGCGCAAATGAATTTCCGGTCTATCTGCATGTGACCGCCCTGGCCGAACGTCACTATGGCGACCTGCAGGGCCTCAACAAGGATGAGGTTCTGGCCCGCCATGGTGAGGCGCAGTTCAAACAGTGGCGGCGCGGCTACGATACACCGCCGCCCAACGGCGAGAGTCTGAAGGACACCTGCGAGCGGGTACGCCCCTATTTCGAGCAGCACATCCGGCCCGAGCTGGCCGCCGGCAAGCAGGTGCTGATTTCCGCTCACGGCAATTCGCTGCGCGCGCTGACCAAGGATCTGGAAAGCATTTCCGATGCCGACATCATGGGCCTGGAAATCCCCACCGGTGTGCCGATCGCCTATGATCTCGAGGTGACGCCGGAAACGATCGACATCCGGTCCAAATCGATCCTGGCGTAACGGCGCGAGCACCAACCTGCCGCGGAGGTGTGCCGCATCAAGGAGAGTCACACATGGCATGGAGCCTGTTACTGATCCGGTTTCTGGCCGGTATCTTTCTGGCCAACGGCATTCCGCATTTCGTTCACGGCGTATCCGGCAAACCGTTTCCCTCCCCGTTCGCGCAACCGCCCGGCGTCGGGAACTCCTCACCCGTGGTCAATGTGCTGTGGGGATCTGCCAATTTCGTCGGCGGCTGTCTGCTGTTGGGCGCAATGAGCCCCTATCAGCCTGGCTACAACGGCGAAACGGCCGCGCTGGCGCTGGGCGCATTGACGCTTGCACTGGGCTTGGCGTGGCATTTCGGACGGGTCCAGGCTGCGCGCGGCGAGACATGAACGGGCACATGGGTATTCGGCATTGGCCAGCTTTGTTATCGTTCTGAAATATCCCGCCGGGAGCCTTCTTCATGTCGATGCGATCATCCGCCTTTCCCCAGACCCCGTCCTGTGAGCTGAAAGGCAGCGGCTTCACCTTCACGGTCCTGAAGGTCTTCGATCCCACCCCCGAACGGGTGGTTTCGGACGTGCGGCGGCGCATCGATCAGGCGCCCGGATTCTTCAAGGGCGCGCCGATCATCGTTGACGTGCAGGCAGTCGAACAGGTGGCGTGGACGATCGCCGCACTGGTCGAAGCGCTGCGTGCACTCGAGCTGATCCCCATCGCCATCCGCGGAGCAGACCCGATACACGAACAGCAGGCACGCGATCTGGCGCTGGGTGTGCTGAACGAGACCCGTTCATCGGCAGTCGATTCGCAACCCAAGGCGGTCGAACGGAATATGCCCGCACGCCTGATTACTGAGCCGGTGCGATCCGGACAACAGGTCTATGCCAAAAGCGACCTGATTGTTGTTGGACCGGTCAGCCATGGCGCGGAATTGCTCGCAGACGGCAACATCCATGTCTATGGCGCGCTGCGGGGTCGCGCGCTCGCGGGCCTGCGTGGCGACCGGACAGCGCGTATTTTTTGTCGATCGCTTGAAGCAGAGTTGATTTCCATTGCGGGTTATTACCGGCTGGCCGACGATCTGGAACCGGCGCAGCGCGGGCAGCCGGCACAGATTCATCTGGACGGCGAGAACCTTCACGTCCAGGCCCTGTGACGCAGCGCTGGGCGATCCATGCCCCCTGCACTGAATGTCATGACTTTTACGGAACAAAATGAGGAGCATCTCCCTTGGCACGCATCATTGTGGTGACCTCTGGCAAAGGAGGGGTCGGAAAAACCACCACTTCCGCTGCTTTCGGAACTGGCCTGGCGCTGCGCGGTTTCAAGACCGCGGTGGTCGACTTCGACGTCGGCCTGCGCAATCTCGACCTCATCATGGGGTGTGAGCGCCGCGTCGTGTATGACTTTGTGAATGTCATCCACGGCGAGGCCTCCCTGGGTCAGGCCCTGATCCGCGACAAGCGTCTGCCCAATCTCTCCATCCTCGCCGCCTCACAGACGCGGGACAAGGATGCCCTCACTCAGGACGGCGTCGGTCGCGTCCTCGAAGAGATGTCCCAAGACTTCGATTACATCCTTTGCGATTCGCCGGCGGGCATCGAGAAGGGCGCACATCTGGCCATGTATTTCGCCGACGATGCCATCATCGTCACCAATCCCGAAGTGTCCTCGGTCCGCGATTCGGATCGGGTCCTGGGACTGCTCGCCAGCAAGACACGCCGCGCCGAGCGTCAGGACGGCAAGATCAACGAGCATCTGGTCATCACCCGCTATGCACCCAAACGCGTCAGCAAGGGTGAAATGCTCAGCCTTCAGGACGTGCAGGAGATTCTCTCGATCCCGTTGTTGGGTGTGATTCCCGAATCACCGACCGTGTTGCAATGCTCCAATGCCGGAACACCGGTGATCCTGGAGGACAAGAGCGAAGCCGGCCAGGCTTATGCCGATACCGTCGCCCGTTTTCTCGGCGAGTCCCGCCCCCTGCGCTTCGTGGAAGAGGAGCGAAGCTTCCTGCGACGGCTGTTTGGAGGCTGAACCATGGGTATTCTCAGTTTCTTCCGTTCATCCAACAAGTCCAGCGCCTCGGTGGCGAAAGAGCGTCTGCAAATCGTGGTCGCCCACCAGCGCCGCGAGAGTCAGCGCCCGGATTACTTTCTCAATTTGCAGCGTGATTTGTTGGAGGTGGTTCGACGCTATGTCACCGTCAACGATGATGCCGTGAAGGTCGAGGTCGATCACCAGGGTGATTGCGACATCCTGGAACTGAACATCATCCTTCCGGAACGCTGATGCGCATCGCATGATCCGCGTCAAAAGCCGGTTTTGAAGTTTTGCTATCGTGCAGACGACACGACCTTACTTTGGAGACGGCGCCATGACGCATGCTGAGCAGACAGTCTGGATTCTCGTCGCGGACGCAGCACGCGCTCGCTTCTATCAAGCCCAGGGTGCCCGCGGTCCCTTGCTCGAACTCGAGGATGCCGTGCACCCTGCATCGCGCCTTCCAGGCCATGAACTGCTCGCCGACCGGCCCGGACGTGCGCTGGACTCCCATGGTGAACACCGCCACGGGATGGAGCCGACGATCGACCCCAAGGATGAGGAAGCCCGGCGCTTCGCCGCCGAGCTCTGCGCGCGACTGCGGGAACGATACCAGGCCCACGCCTTTAACCATCTGGTCTTGGTCGCGCCCCCGCGGTTCCTGGGATTTCTGCGTGACGCGCTGGATCATCAGCTTGCATCGCGGGTGCTGGCCAGTGTCGATCTGGATCTCACGCACTGCACGACGCCGGATGTCGTCCGCGCCCATCTGCCGGATCCGCTCTACTGATCTACTGAAATTCCAGGCGCCATCCAAGCCGCCCGGTCCGGCGAAGCCGGTCTGGGCGGATAGCTGCTCAAGCTACCGTCGTACCGCCCCGGCCCAGACCTATCCCTGCTCAGACCTCAGCCGGCTGTGATGGCGGGCATAGAACACATAGACCGCCATGCCCAATGCCATCCAGGCCACGAACCGCCAAAGCGTCACGGCATCCAGACTCGCAATCAGATAGGCGCAAAAGGCGATGGCCAAGAGCGGAATCAATGGCACCAGGGGCGTCCGGAACGGGCGATGGAGATCAGGGCGCGTGTAGCGCAGCACCATGACCGCCACCGAGACCAGGATGAAGGCGGCAAGTGTACCCACGTTTACCAGTTCTGCGACCTGACGGATCGGCATGAAACCGGCAACCAGCGCCACCACGAGCCCGGTCATCAGCACCACCTGGAACGGGGTTCTGAAGCGGGGATGTACGCGCGAGAAAACGGGGGGCAGCAGTCCGTCACGGGACATGGCGAAAAAGATGCGACTTTGCCCGTAAAGCAACACCAGCAGGACCGAGCTCAGCCCGGCGATGGCGCCGACGCTGATCAAACCCGCTACACTGTGAGCGCCGATCAACGCCAAACCCGCTGCCACAGGATCGGGCACATTGAGCTGGGTGTAGTTGACGATCCCGGTCAGTGCCCCGGCTACCAGAATGTAAATCAGCGTGCAGATCACCAGGGAGCCGAGAATTCCGCGCGGGATATCGCGTTGTGGGTCGCGCGCCTCCTCCGCTGCTGTGGACACCGCATCGAATCCGATATAGGCAAAAAAGATCAGCCCTGCGCCACCGACGACGCCACTCCATCCGAACGGAAAATAGGGATCCCAGTTGGTGACATCGATCTTGGGAATGGCCGTGACGAGAAAGAGCGCGATGATTCCGAGTTTCAGCACCACCATCGCGTTGTTGAATCGGCTGGTTTCCCGGACACCGACTGCCAGCAGTGCGCTGACCACCAGAATCACGACGAATGCAGGGAGATTGATCCAACCCCCATCGAATGGCGTGCGGGTCAGCATCTCAGGCAGACCGAGGCCCAGTCCTTCCAAAACCCGGTTGAAGTAGCCCGACCAGCCGATTGCAACGGCAGCCGAAGCGACCGAATATTCCAGGATCAGATCCCAACCGATGATCCAGGCCGGCAGTTCGCCAAGGGTCACATAGGAGTAGGTATAGGCACTGCCGGAGAGTGGAACGGTGCTCGCAAATTCGGCGTAGACCAACGCCGCGAACAGGCAGGCCATCCCGGCAATGACAAAAGACAGGGTCAGCGCCGGACCGGCTTTGGTCGCGGCGGCAATCCCGGTCAGGACGAAAATACCCGCGCCGATGACGGCACCGATACCGAGAAACGTCAGGTCCAACCCAGACAGAACCCGATGCAGGCCGCCCTCTCCTGCTTCGAGCGCCTGATCGATCGGCTTGGTCCGCCACCATCCTTGTCCCGCCATTTCCCCTCCTGACTCAACCACTATCCGATGCCCCGATCACCCGGGCACTCTGCCGAACACATGCCATTTTCGTGCCGCCCGTCGTCGCGCGTTCGCCTGACTGACGGCAGATGGTTCACACTCACCGCTGCCTCGTTGTCGAGGATGCCCGTCAAGACCCTGCGCAAAGGAGACACGGTCGGCCGAAATCAACCATTCCGAGCCGCCAGGGGTGGGAGCGCGAACGACGTCGTCGCAGAAAAGTGGCGGAGAGAGAGGGATTCGAACCCTCGATGGGCTTTTGACCCATACTCCCTTAGCAGGGGAGCGCCTTCGGCCTCTCGGCCATCTCTCCGTGATCGGTAGACAGCAGCATCGTCGAGAACCGCCGGTGCTGCCAAGAGAAGAGCGCCGATTCTATCGGGATTGCGACGCGGGGTAAAGCCGCCCGGCTCAACGCCCGATTACATCCCCCGGTTCCATATCGTCATGCTCGTGCTTGATGCGCTGGTAAATCTCTTCCCGGTGAACCGCTACATCCTTGGGCGCATTGATGCCGAGACGTACCTGGTTGCCCTTGACGCCCAGAACGGTAATGGTGATCTCATCGCCCACCATGACCGTTTCGCCCACTCGCCTTGTCAAAATCAGCATTGAATGCTCCTTGCTGTCTATCAACGTGTTGGGGTCGCCACATCCTGTGATACCCCGTTTTGATATCGGCCCAAGACGGGTCTGTTTGAACGTTAGCGATGAGGCGCCCGATCCAACGCGAAGGCCTCATGAAGCGCCCGAACCGCCAACTCGACATATTTTTCGCTGACCACGACCGAAATCTTGATCTCGGAAGTGGAGATCATCCGGATGTTGATTCCTTCGGACGCGAGAACACTGAACATGCGCGCCGCGACGCCGGCATGGCTGCGCATCCCGACCCCGACCAGCGAGATCTTGGCGATCGCCGAATCACCGGCGATCTCGCGGGCGCCCAGATCCTTCTGTCGCCCACGCAAGATCTCCATTGCACGCTCATGGTCGTTGCGATGGACCGTGAAGGTGAGGTCGGTCGTCCCGTCACGGGCAACGTTCTGCACAATCATGTCCACTTCGATGTTGGCATCGGCAACCGGCCCGAGCACGCGGTAGGCCACACCCGGATGATCGGGAATTCCGCTCACCGTGATCTGCGCTTCGTCACGATTTTGCGCGATTCCGGAGATGACGACCTCTTCCACTTGCTGCTCCTCATAGGTGATCAGCGTGCCGGGCCCTTCCTGGAAGGTGGACAGGACACGCAGCGGAACGTTGTACTTGCCCGCAAATTCGACGGATCGGATCTGCAACACTTTGGCTCCGAGGCTGGCCAGCTCAAGCATTTCCTCGAAGGTGATGTGATCCAGTCGCCGCGCTGTGGGAACAATGCGTGGATCGGCGGTATACACCCCATCGACATCGGTAAAGATCTGGCATTCATCTGCCTTCAAGGCTGCCGCCAGGGCCACACCCGTGGTATCGGAACCACCCCGTCCGAGTGTGGTGATGTTGCCCAGGGCATCAACGCCCTGAAAGCCCGCCACCACGACCACCTGGCCGGCGTCCAGAGCCGCGCGCACCTGGTGCGGATCGATGCGCGCGATCCGCGCCTTGCCATGCGCCGAATCGGTGATGATGGGCACCTGTGCGCCCGTATAGGAGCGTGCGGGACAGCCGAGCTTCTGCAGCGTCATGGCAAGCAGGGCGATGGTGACCTGCTCACCTGTCGAAATCAGCACATCGACTTCCCGGGGTTCGGGACGGGACGCGATCTGGCGCGCCAGCCCGAGTAACCGGTCGGTTTCCCCACTCATTGCCGATACGACGACGACGACCTGGTCGCCTCGCGCGCGGGCGGCGATCACCTTGCGAGCCACGCGTTCGATCCGCTCGATGGTGCCGACCGAGGTGCCTCCGTATTTTTGGACGATCAAGGCCATGGTACCTGCTGGATCCTTCGCTGAATTGCGGCTCGCGCCAAGGCTCATTGCGGCGGATTGTCACCGCCCGAGCATCCGGGGCCCAAAGGCGCCGATTATAACTGAACCGCAACCGGTGCAGATGCCGGCGGCATGGCTTCAAACATCCACCCAGATCCGCCCCTCCTTCACTTCGACCGGATAAGTGGTCAGTGGCTTGTGACCGCGCAAGAAGTTGAGCAACTGAACGCCCGGCGGAAAATTGGCCCATTGCTTGACCGCCCCGGTGCGCACATCGAAGCGCGCGCGATGCAAGGGGCACACGACGCATCCGTCCTCGAGCTTTCCGCGGTCCAACGGCCCCCAGGTATGGGTACACAACCGCTGGGTGGCGTAAAAGCCGTCCTCGAGCCGATAAAGGATGATGGCGGTTCCGGCGACATCGAATTTCTGCATCCCGCCGACCGTCAGATCATCCACTCCGCAAACTTGTCTCAGCATTGCCCTTCCTCCTGAGTTTATTCAGCTCCACGCTTTTGGCGTGTGCGATGTTCCTGCCTGCAATCTTAGCTTGCTTGCGAACATCGTACCCGCCAGCGAGATCATTGAGGCAATCCGCACACCATGGCGGTGATTGCGGTATCGAGTGGGCGCAGGACGCTCCCACAGACGCGACATCGATAGATCGTCCGGCCGGTCTGACTGCGTCGATGCGCCACAGCGCCGAGGGTATGCTGCCGGCAAGCGCACCGGTAGGCGTACCGCCGCCCCGTCTTGAGACGCGCTCGCGTGACATCGAAGTCGTGGCACCGTTGCGCCGGCGCACCCAGCCACGCCATGACCTGCCGCCACTCCGCACCGTGAGGCGAGGCGCCCGGACGCCAGCGGAATACGATCCAGTGCGCCACTTCATGCGGCAACGTCAGCGCCATGAATGCCGCAGTATTTTCGCGAAGCAGCACGGGATTGAGACGAATCGTGCCCGCGCTGTCCGAACTCCCGGCTCGGGTACCGCGCAAATCGAACACCAGCCGCGGAGGGTGCGGCGTCAACCCCGCATGGCTCGCCCCACAACACTCCAGTGCCGCTGCCTTCCGGATCAGCAGTGCCACCGTGTCCGGCTGCTCGGCCAGCCACTGATGCGCCTGCTCATAGGGGTTCAAGCGTTGCTGTCCTTGGGCTCCAGAGCCTTCTGTCGCAAGGCAGCCTGGACCGGTGCGGTATCCGGGCGCACGCCACGCCAGAGCTCAAACGAGAATGCCGCCTGTTCAATGAGCATGCCCAGACCATCCTCGGCGCCCGCTGCGCCCTGTGCCCACGCCCAGCGCTGAAATTCCGTCGGCTCCCGACCGTAGGCCAGGTCGTAACACTGCGTGTGACTGGCCACCAGGCCCAGCGGCAGCACCGGCAGCGCGTTGGACAAGCTGGCGGATGTCGCATTGAGGATCAGATCGAAAGCGCCGATGCCGAACAGATCGTGCAAACCACAGCCGCGCACCGGCCCCAGAGAGTGGAATCTCGCCGCCAATGCTTCCGCTCGATCGGGGGTGCGGTTGGCGACCACGAGTTCCCGTGGCCCCTCTTCCAGCAGAGGCCCCAGGATGCCGCATGCCGCGCCTCCGGCGCCAAGCACCAGCAAACGACGCTCGCATAACAGCCAACCCAGAGCGTCTTTCAAGTCACGGACCAATCCGATCCCATCGGTATTGTCGCCCCACAAACGGCCGTCGACACCGATACCTATCGTGTTCACCGCGCTGGCTTGCGTGGCGCGCGGCGAGCAGACATCCACCATCACAAAGGCCTCGGCCTTGAACGGCACTGTCACATTGAGTCCTTTCCCGCCCTCGGCCAGAAATTCGCGAACCGCCACGCCAAACCCCTCCAGCGGCGCTAAGCGCTTCTCGTAGACCATGTCTTGCCCGGTCTGCGCGGCGAACAGTTGATGGATCAACGGCGACTTGCTATGGGCGACGGGATTACCGATCACGGCGTAACGATCGGTCATCTCCCGCCTCCTGTAGCGTCGTCATGCAGCCAGCGCAATGCCCGCGGCGCAAAATAGGTCAGAATGGCGTCGGCACCGGCTCGCTTGAAGGCCAGAAGGGATTCCATCACAACCGCCCGTTCATCGAGCCAACCCGCCCGCGCCGCAGCCATGAGCATGGCGTATTCGCCACTCACCTGATAAGCCAGTGTGGGGACACCGAAACGGTCCTTCACCCGCCGCACCACGTCGAGATAGGGCATTCCCGGCTTGACCATCACCATATCCGCACCTTCCGCGAGATCGAGCGCCACCTCGCGCAGGGCCTCATCGCTGTTGGCGGGATCCATCTGATAGGTGCACTTGTCGGCCTTTCCCAGCGCGGCTGCGGAACCCACCGCCTCACGGAACGGGCCGTAGAAGGCCGAAGCGTATTTCGCTGCATAGGCGAGAATGCGGGTATCCGAATGCCCGGCAGCCTCCAACGCGGCGCGAATGGCGCCGACCCGCCCGTCCATCATGTCCGAAGGCGCCACGACCTGAGCACCTGCATCGGCATGCGACAAGGCTTGCCGGACCAGCACTTCGACCGTTTCGTCGTTGAGTATGCGCCCGCTCTCACCCAGGATCCCGTCCTGGCCATGGCGCGTGTAAGGATCGAGTGCCACGTCGGTGATGATGCCGAGTTCGGGAAATGTCTGGCGCAATGTGCGAACCGCGCATTGCACCAATCCATCCGGGTCATAGGCCGCTTCGGCCAGCAGGGATTTGCATGGTGCAGGTACCACCGGAAACAAGGCAACCGCCGGGAGACCCATGGCAACCAGTGGCGCCAGGGTCTCTTGCAGGATCTCCAGGCTCACACGCTCGACACCCGGCATCGAGGCCACAGGCTCACGCCGGCCGGCCCCATCCAGCACGAACACCGGCCAGATGAGATCGCCCGGAAGCAATGTCTGCTCACGCATCAGGCGCCGGGAAAAGGCATCCTGGCGCATGCGACGCATACGGATGCGAGGAAACACGGCATCGTTCACAGCAGCATTCCTGAAACCACGGGGCTTCTCATTGTGCCCACGGGCGTGATCTGCGACAACGACCTCGCCGGCCCGGGGCCGTTCAGTGCAGCCGCTGAGCCTGCGATTGGGCTTGTGTCGCGGTGGCAGGCGGAACGGAAATCACCTTGGTGGACGATGCACCAGCCGGGACGGGTTCAAGGCTGAAGTAGGTCGCTGCAATCGCGTTGTGACATTCGGCGAGCTTGAGCTGCAGTTCATCCATGAACAGATGCAGGGTCCCGGACTCGTGTGCCAGCGCACCGATGTCCGCACGCTGCAGCATGCCCCGTAATTGGGCAACGGCACGCAAGGGCGCCTCATTATGAGGCAGCTTCGACAGGCAATCCTCTTGGGTCCGAATGCAGGCCTGGACCGACCGAGGGAAGCGCTCCTCTCTGAGCAGAAAACGCATCACGTCGACGCCGGACACCCGGCTGCGCACCAGACGCCGGTACATCTGGTAGGCCGTGAGCGATTTGAGCACACTCATCCACTGCATGCGGCTGTAGGCCATCAGGTCAGTCGGCATCTCCGCCAGCAGATCCCCGGATCGGACATCGATGATGCGGGTAGTCATGTCGGCGCGTTCCAGGTAGCGCCCCAGACGCATGAACTCGAATGCCTCGTCCCGACTCATGGCGCCATGCAGCAATCCGACGATCTGCTGGCAATGACCGATGATGGCTTGCAGAAACTCATGGCGTCCCCGGCGTGACAGCCCCTCGCCCATCTTGTCCTGGACGATCAGATGAATCCGGTTGAGCTGTTCCCAGGCCTCGGCAGGCACGATATCGCGCGTCGTGCGAAGATTTTCGCGCGCTTTGGCAAGCGAGCTGATCAGTGAGCCGGGATTAGCGCGATCGGCCAGCAGGAACTGCACCACGCGATGTTCGCTCATCTCGCCGTGCCGTTCCATGAATACGTCGCGGCTGCCGGTGATATCGATCAGCGGCTCCCAGTCGGTGGCAATCCGCCGGGGCAGATCCAGCATCAGATTGGTGGTTACCGTCACCAGTCTGGCGGTATTTTCGGCCCGCTCCAGATAGCGGGCAAACCAGTACATATTCTCGGCCATTCGCGACAACATCAGTAAAGCTCCTTGTGGCCGTCATCGTCCGGACTGAGCCTCGGCGTCGCCGAGTTCAACCACCCAGGTGTCCTTGCTTCCACCCCCTTGCGACGAGTTCACCACCAGCGATCCTTTGACCATCGCCACACGGGTGAGGCCGCCAGTGGTGACCTGGATCTCGTTGCCACTGAGGATGAATGGGCGCAGATCGACATGGCGCGGCTCGGGGACATGATCGGTGAGCGATGGAACCGTCGACAGCGCCAGCGTCGGCTGGGCGATATAGTTGCGCGGATCGCTTTGAATCAACTGCCCAAAGTGCGCGCATTCGGCGCGGCTGGCCTTGGGTCCGACCAGCATGCCGTAGCCGCCCGACTCGTTCGCCGGCTTGATCACCAGTTCGGGAAGCTGGGCCAGCACGTGTTTCAGCGATACCGGGTCCTCACAGCGCCAAGTCGGCACATTGGGCAGAATCGGATCCTCATCCAGATAGTATTTGATGAAGTCCGGAACATAGGTGTAGACCACCTTGTCATCCGCAACCCCCGCGCCGGGCGCATTGACCAAGGCCACCTTGCGCGCTCGCCAGGCCCTCAGCAGCCCCGGCACGCCCAAGGTGGAGTCGGCCCGGAAGGCTTCTGGATCGAGAAAATCGTCATCGATGCGACGGTAGATGACGTCGACCCGCTCCGGCCCCTGGATAGTGCGCATGTAAACACAGTCATCCTCGCCGACGTACAGGTCCGAACCCACCACCAGTTCCACGCCCATCTGCTGGGCCAGATAGGCGTGTTCGAAATAGGCCGAGTTATAGATACCCGGGGTCATCACCACGACGCAGGGATAGTCACCCGGGCGAGGCGACATCGCCGCCAGCATGTCGAAGAGCTGCGAGGGATAGTCATCCACCGGCAGGATGAGCTGGTCCTCGAACAGTTCCGGAAAGACGTGCTTCATCACCATGCGATTCATCATCATGTAGGACACACCCGACGGCACCCGCAGGTTGTCTTCCAGGACATACAGCGTTCCATCACGGTCGCGCACCATGTCTGAACCGCAGATGTGCGCCCAAACCCCAAGTGGCGGCGTGAAATCGCGGCATTGCGGGCGAAAATTCCGGGAACTGGCGATGAGCGCTTCGGGGAAATGCTTGTCCCGAATGATGTGTTGCGGCCCGTAAATGTCGTTGATGAACAGATTGAGCGCCTGCACGCGCTGCTTCAGGCCCGCCTCGGTGCGCCGCCATTCGGGCGCCGGAATCACCCGTGGAATGATGTCCATCGGCCAAGCCCGGTCGATGGCGTTGCCGTCACTGTAGACCGTGAAAGTGATGCCCAGCGTCTTGATCTCGAGTTCGGCGGCGCGTTGCCGTTCGCGCAGCGTCTCGGGTCCCAGTTTGTTCAGATGCTCGATCAGATGACGCGCCGCCGGGCGCGGCCCATCGGGGCCAATGAGTTCATCGTAGAAATCCTGCTGCAGGTAATCGCGCCATTGCTGCGACATGTGGGCTCCCGATCGTGAGATGAATCCAACGGCCATCTCAGTTTTTCACAATTTCCTTACAAGAAACGCGCCGGATCACCCTAGACACGACAGGAGCAGGTCGTCCCCAAACAGCCCGAGTAATTCGTGCCGAGATGATCAATCCACCTTTCGGGCATCTCAGCAGGGTCACAAAAGAGCCTCATAATGGTGCGCCAGCGGTATCTTGGGGGCGTAGCGATTCTTACGCCAGCCAGTACAGGCGGGGAATCACCTGAATCCGGAAACGCCACCGGGCTGGCATGATGTTGGCTAGTCAAGCGGCATCAATCGCATCCCACCAACGCTCGGGTCACAATCACTTGCTGAGAATCCCCCCCTGGAGGCCCTGATGTCCCTGCGCGTGGCGCTCAACCACAAGACCGTCTACCACTATGATCGCCCCGTTGCGCTGTCCCCGCAGGTGATCCGCCTGCGTCCGGCGGTGCACAGCAGGACGCCGATTCTGTCCTACTCGCTGCGCGTGACGCCGGAGGATCATTTCATCAACTGGCAGCAGGACCCGTTCGGCAACATCCTCGCCCGGGTCGTCTTTCAGCAGGAAACCCGGACTCTCGGCATCGAAGTCGACCTGATCGCCGAGATGGTGGTCATCAATCCCTTCGATTTCTTCGTGGAGGAATATGCCAAGCATTTCCCCTTCACCTACGACCGCCAGTTACGCAAGGAATTGACGCCTTACATGGAGGTCACGGAGAACGGCCCGCTGCTGCGCAAGTGGTTGTCTGGCGTGGAACGCGGAAAACGCCCGTATGTCGTCGATTTTCTGGTGGACCTCAACAGTCGGCTGCAACGCGATATCGGCTATCTGATCCGGATGGAACCCGGCATCCAGAGTTGCGAGGAGACTCTGAAAAAAACCACCGGTTCGTGCCGGGATTCGGCTTGGCTGCTGGTCCAGATCATGCGCCACCTCGGTCTGGCCGCACGCTTTGTCTCCGGTTATCTGGTTCAGCTCAAACCTGATGTCAGGTCACTGGACGGCCCCTCCGGGCCCGAAGCCGATTTCACGGATCTGCATGCCTGGTGCGAAGTGTATGTCCCCGGCGCGGGCTGGATCGGCCTCGATCCCACTTCCGGGCTGTTCGCTGGCGAAGGCCATATCCCGCTGGCCTGCACGCCGGATCCGGTGAGCGCCGCCCCCGTGACCGGCAACTTCTGGGGTGATCCCGACACCGAAGTGACGTTTTCTCACCATAACGAAGTCCAGCGCATTCATGAGGATCCCCGCGTCACCAAGCCCTACAGTGACGACCAGTGGCAAGCGATCACACTTCTGGGACGTGCGGTGGACGATCAGCTTCGGGCCGGCGACGTGCGGCTCACCATGGGCGGGGAGCCCACCTTCGTGTCGGTCGACGACATGGAGTCTCCCCAATGGAACACCGCGGCGCTAGGCCCGCACAAGCGAGAACGCGCCGGCGTGCTGTTGCGCCGGCTGCAGGATCGATTCGCACCCGGCGGGGTCTTCCACGTGGGACAGGGGAAGTGGTATCCCGGCGAGGAACTGCCCCGCTGGGCCTTGTCGCTTTACTGGCGGACCGATGGCCGGCCGGTGTGGCAGCGGCCCGACCTACTTGCCGATGATGGTAAGGATTATGGATGCACGATCGACGATGCGCTGTGCTTCGGCCGCGAACTGGCTCGTCGCCTCGGGGTTGCGCCGGACCACGTGCAGCCGGGTTATGAGGACACGCTCTATCACCTCTGGAAGGCGGACAGCCTGCCGCTCGACCTCGACCCCCTGAAACTCGCGGACAAACAGCACCCCGATCATGCGAGCCTGCGGCAGGTCCTGGAACGAGGACTCGACATGCCGGTGGGTTACTGCCTGCCGGTGCGCTGGAACTACGGCTCGAACCGGTGGGAGAGCGTGCATTGGCCGTTCCGCCGCGAGGTGATGTTTCTGCTGCCCGGCGATTCGCCCATGGGCCTGCGCCTGCCCCTGGATCAATTACCCTGGAGCGCCCAGCAGCGTGAACGGCGCGAGGTCGTTCCGGAACCAAGCCCGTTCGAGCCCCGACCACCGCTGGATGACCTGCAGGGCGAAGTCGCACGCCATTACAGCACCTGGACACCAGCGCCGCCCCAGCCCATCCGTGAAATGGAACAGGCTGATGATCTGAACCCGGCGCGCTGGGCGGATGTGTTTCGCACTGCACTGTGCATCGAACCCCGCGACGGCTGCCTCCATATCTTCCTGCCACCGGTCAGCTATCTCGAACACTACCTGAATCTGCTCGCCTGCATCGAAGCCACCGCGGCGCAGCTCGGCCTGCCGGTCCGCCTCGAAGGCTATGAGCCGCCGCATGACTGGCGCCTCAAACGGCTGCATATCACACCGGATCCGGGCGTGATCGAGGTCAACGTCCACCCCGCGGAAAACTGGGCGGAGATGGTCGAAATCACCGAAACGCTGTATGACGAAGCCCACCGGGCGCGGCTCGGTACCGAAAAATTCATGCTCGACGGCCGCCACACCGGCACCGGCGGCGGCAATCACGTCACTCTCGGCGGCAGCACGCCAGCCGACAGCCCCTTCCTGCGCCGACCCGACCTGCTGCGTAGCCTGATCACCTTCTGGCAGCATCATCCGGCCATGAGCTATCTGTTCTCGGGACTGTTCATTGGTCCGACCAGCCAGGCCCCCCGGGCAGATGAAGCGCGCATCGAAAGCCTCTATGAGCTCGATATCGCCTTCAAGGAGATGCCGGATGGCGAAGTGCCGCAGCCGTGGCTGGTCGATCGGCTGCTCCGCAACCTGCTGACGGACCTGACCGGCAACACTCACCGCGCCGAGTTCTGTATCGACAAGCTCTATTCGCCGGACAGCCAGCGCGGCCGGCTGGGACTGCTTGAGTTGCGCGCCTTCGAAATGCCGCCTCATGCCCGCATGAGTCTGGTGCAGATGCTGCTGCTGCGCACCCTGGTCGCGCATTTCTGGTACCGCCCCTACCGCCATGATCTGGTGCGTTGGGGAACCGCATTGCACGATCGCTTCATGCTGCCGCATTTCGTGTGGCAGGACATCCAGGATGTCACCCGTTTCCTGCGCGAATCGGGATTTCCCTTCCATCCGGAGTGGTTCGCCCCCTTTCTGGAATTCCGCTTCCCCCATTACGGCGAAGTCCGTGTTGGCGACATCCATCTGGAGCTGCGCGGTGCACTGGAGCCGTGGAATGTGCTGGGCGAGGAATCCACCAATCTGGGCACCGCCCGCTTCGTCGATTCGTCGGTCGAGCGGCTGCAGGTACGGGTAACCGGCCTGACCGATTCGCGCCATGTCATCGCGTGCAACGGCCGCCGCGTCCCCTTGCACAACACCGGCACGCATGGCGAGTATGTGGCCGGGGTGCGCTACCGCGCCTGGCAGCCGCCCTCTGCCCTGCACCCGACCATCGGAATTCACTCGCCGCTGATCTTCGACATCATCGACACCTGGAATGGCCGATCCATCGGCGGCTGCACCTATCATGTCGCCCATCCCGGCGGGCGCAGCTACGATGTCTACCCGGTCAATGCCTACGCCGCCGAAACCCGGCGGGTCAGCCGCTTCTGGGGATTCGGCCACACACCCGGCGTATTGGAAGTCCCGCCGGACATCGCGCGCCTGAGCCGTTTCCTTCCCAATGGTCATCCATTGGGGCCCATGCAGCCTCCACCGGAGGAGACCAATCGCGAATATCCGCATACGCTGGATCTGCGCCGGCGCTCGATCTGGATGCCGCGCTGAATCGGCCCCCATCACCCAGGGTCCCGGGTCGGGTAAAATAGGTCAGTTATCCGGTCCGAAGCCGGGGTGGGTGAGGAACCGTGGAATGAGACGAGTGAGCCGAAGCGCATCGCGCGGCCATCGCCGGATCGACGAACTGGTGCAGCTGGCATTGGGACTAGGCCGTTCGGAATGCGCGCAGGAAGACCGATTTTATCAAGATCGCCTGAAGCCCCTGATCCGCGCCCTACTGGCCGATGGTCACGAAAAGAGCCTCATTGAAGCGCTTGATCGACTCCATACCCAGCTTCCCCGGGCGTTCGAAGGCTTGTCGGACCTGATCGAGGCTGAAGCCATGGGAGGTGAGACGGGACTGTTGATCGCCCTGCCGATCCTGGCCTGGTCCCGGTACGACATTCCCGCTCGTTCACTCAACCCCGAGCAGTGCCATGAGTTGTGCGCGCTGCTGAAGGATGGCGTGGTCGCGGCCGGGGCTTCACTGGTCCTGGCCGATTTTCTGTTCGGCCCCGACCAACTGCCCGCCGGATATTGCGGTGCCTACTCCCTGACTTCGCATCTGCGACAACGGCTGGCTGAGGCCGAGCCGGTTCTGGCCGTCGATGCCGCTGCAATGCCCACCAGCAACCGCTATCTGGCGGACCCGCGCTATCTGCTGGGGCTGATCCGCGCCCGCCCGGGCGATCAGGCCTTGTTTCGCTGGCACGACGCTGCCGCAAGCCGAGACGACATCGATCAACACTGGCAGCAGGTGGCTCACCGGCCATTGTCTGACCTCCTGAGCAACTGCGCGATCACCCTGCTGTCGCCAGATGCATATTTCCCGGCCTTGCGCCGTACCGATGAACATGGGCGCTCATTCACGCTGCAGGCCTGTGCGGCCCAGATGCAGGCGCAGTACGACCTGACACCGGACCGGATCCATGCGGTGATTGCGCCGTGCTATGACAACGCTGTCCTGGTCGAATATCGAATCGGTCTGTTGCGGGAGAATCACCCAGAAGTACTGCACGGCTCCGTATGGGGTTTGCTGGAAGGCGAAGATGATCTCTCGGATGTTGCCACTCAGATCCGCGATGTATTGCAGCAGATGGGCATCAAACGCATCGACGTGCTCCGCGGGCGGTTCCCCGTTGCCGACTGCGAGGATTGTGGCGCCCCCCTGTTCCCGGGGGCGGATGGCGAACTGACCCATACACAGACCGTCGACGCACCGCTGCCGGTCTCGAAACAACTGCACTGACCTGGAATCGATCATGTCCGATATCGTCGCCTTGTCTGAGACCGAATACGCCCTGTTGGTGGCGCCGCCCATGAAGGTGACGGCCCACCTCGCAGCCGCGCGCGGACATCGCCAGCTATTTGACGACCTTCCCGCAATGCTGGTCCTGATGCATCTGGTTCGTGGTTTGACCGAGTGGTACTGGGTGAGCCCACAAGCGGGAGATACACACTCTCGCTCCCCCTGGGCCACCTTGTCCCTGGCGCCCCTGGGTGCGTGCAGCATGGCCATCGGTCTGGCGGACATGGACGAGGAAACGCGCCTCACGTGTCTGAAAGCGCTACAGGCTGGCCAGGAATTGCTGAACATGGAGGGCGTCCTGCCATCTCCGACCATGCTGACCGAAAATGCCTGGCACGCCTTGCAGCATCAGGATCAAGGCTCTGCGGAAACCGCGTTGCGAAACGCGGGTCTGCTGGCACTTCAAGCCATCGAAAACTGGGAGGCTCGGCGCGCTCAGACGCCTGCACGAGAGCATTGACCGATCCGATCGATCACTGGCGCGATCGTTTTTCGACTCAGAACCGAGAACAGCACCGAACACCCACGCGTCAAGCATCGTATACGCCCGCCGATGCCACACGCCGCCCAGATTGGCCGCGAATGGCTGAGCGGCGTCAGGCCGTCATCCCGAAGCATCAGAGTCGCCCAGCCACTTTTCCGGAATGGGTTGAGCATAGATCGCAGGGAATGATCCACTCCGGCTGATTGTCATTGAAACGGCACTATAGTAGCTTCCGAAAGCTTGTTGCCATTGATCCCAAGGAAGGAAACTCATGCCGAAAAGGCTTCCACGCGTTCTGGTCATCGCGTTTTTCCTGTTGTTCGTCGGCGTCGTTATCCAACGTCTCTTCGTCTCCAACGCAGATAAGCCCGAGGCAGCCGCAGTCATTGCAGTCGAGGCTGCGGCAGTGCGCCAACTCGACATGAATGACTATCGTTACTTCAATGGCACGCTGCGCCCGAATGCCCAATTCCTCATCACACCCAAAGTCGGTGGTATTTTGCTTAAGCTGACCGTCGGAGTCGGTGATCAGGTGGAAAAGGGTCAGCTCATTGCGGAACTGGAAGATGACGAGATCGCCCAGGAAGTGATTCGAATCCGGGCTCAGCTGACGGTCGCAAAGGCCCAGTTGTCCGAGGCCACCGCCTCGGCGCAGGTTGCAGAACGTGATTTCCAGCGCACCAAGCAGCTACTGGATCGCAAGATTGCCTCAGAGGCCGAATACGATGGCGCATTGACCCGCGTCACCGCCAGCCGAGCTCGCTTGAGCGTGGCCAAAGCCCAGTTGCAACAAGCGCAAGCCGCGCTCAAGGCTGCGGAACTCAAGCTGTCCTACACCAAAATCTATGCGGATTGGCCGGACGAGGATACGACGCGTGTGGTGGGGCAGCGGTTTGTTGATGAAGGCGCCTTGTTGCGTCCAAGCGAACCCGTTGTCCAAGTATTGGCGTTTCAGCCGATCATCGCTCAGATGAGCGTGACCGAGCGGGATTACAGCCGCCTGACCATCGGCCAACCCGTCACCCTGACTACCGCGGCGTATCCGGATCAGGAGTTCACGGGCGTGATTTCCCGTATCTCACCCCAGTTCAACGAAATGTCCCGACAAGCCTTGCTCGAAGTCACGATTCCCAATGAATCCGGAGACTTGAAACCCGGTATGTTCGGCCGGGCCCGTATCCTTTTCGACCAAGCGCCGAATGCCATCGCTGTTTCCAACGATGCGCTCGTCGAGCGCCAGGGCAAGATGGGTGTCTTTCGTGTCGAGCAAACCGAGGATGGTGCAATCGCTCGTTTCGTTCCTGTAGAGACCGGCCTACAGGACGGTGACCTCACACAGATCGTCTCCCCCCCCTTGCAAGGACAGGTGGTCACACTCGGCCTGCATTTGCTGGATGATGGGAAAGGCGTGGAAGTTTCCCGCGTCCGCGAACCCTGATCCAGATTGAAACATCGTCACACGCCATTGCAAGGACGGCCGGGAAATCGAACATGAACATGCCGCGCTTTACCGTTACTCATCCGGTGTTCACCAGCATGGTGATGCTGATCATGGTGATCCTGGGCAGCTTTACCCTGATGCGCACCAACATCGATCTGATGCCGGAGCTGAGCCTACCGACGCTCACTGTGATCACGACCTACGAAAACGCGAGCCCCGAAGAAATCGAAGAGCTGATCACCAAGCCGATCGAGGAGATTCTCGCAGCGATCCCGGGCGTGGAAACGCTTTCCTCCACCTCTCGAGAAGGCCAGAGCGTCATTCGCGTCAGCTTCATCTGGGGCACCGACCTGGATGGCGCAGCCAATGACATCCGCGACGGTTTCGGACGCATCCGCGAGTTCATGCCGGCCGATGCCGACGAACCGATCATGCTAAAATTCGATACCAATGCATTCCCGGTCATGATTCTCGGCATCGGTAGCAATCTCGATGCGCTCACCCTGCGCAAGCTCATCGATGACCAGATCAAGTTCCGCCTCGAGCGGCTCAAAGGTGTGGCCGCCATTAACATCTGGGGCGGCCTGGAACGCGAGATCCAGGTACAGATCTATCCGGACAAGATCCGCGCCCTGCGTCTCAGCCTCGATGAAGTGGTTCAGGCGCTCCGCACTGCCAACGTCACACTGCCCGCGGGCAGCATCGATCGCGGCAATGCCAACATCCGCATCCGCATTCCAGGGCGATTTGACAACCTCGATGAAATTCGCGGCACCCTGATCGCCAATCGAGGCGGACCGATCTACCTCCACCAGATTGCCGATGTCGTGGATACCACGGCAAAAATCGATCGTAAGGCCTTGGTCAACGGCGTTCCGGGCGTCCAGCTGATGGTGCGTAAGCAATCCGGCTACAACACCGTGGAAGTCACCAACCGGGTGGAAGCGGAGATGGAGAAGATCCGCCGCGACTTTCCGCAGCTTTCGTTTGTGACCGTGGTCAACACCGGACAGTACATCCAGCGCGCAATCGACAATCTGACCACGTCGCTGTTCGGGGGTGCCTTCCTAGCCTTTGCCATCCTGCTGTTCTTCCTACGCAATGCACGCGCCGCATTGCTCGTCGCCACGGCCATGCCGATTTCGGTTCTGGTGGCGTTCGTACTGATCTACTTCTCGGGTTTCACCATCAACATGATGACCCTTGGCGGTCTTGCGTTGGGTGTCGGGATGATGGTGGACAACGCCATCGTGGTGCTTGAGAACATTGCCCGGAAACGCGAGGAAGAAGGGCTCGATCCGCAGAACGCGGCCATCGAGGGTGCGCAGCAGATCGCGCTGGCCATTGCAGGCGGTACGTTTACGACCATGGTGGTGTTCCTGCCGCTGATCTTCGCCGAAGGGATCGCCGGGGAAATGTTTGGCCAGCTCGGCTGGGTCGTGAGTTTTTCGCTCATCGCTTCGCTGTTGGTTGCACTCACGTTTACGCCCATGCTGGCTTCGCGCCTGCTCAGTCGCCAGATCAATCTCGGCAACCAGGTTCATGGCCTGGCCGAACGCATCGGTCGGCTCATCGCCCAGGCCGAAACACGCTACAAGCGTGCCCTGGATCCCTGCGTACGCCATCCCGGGCGCACGCTCACGGCAACGGCGTTGCTGGTCCTGCTGTCGTTTGCCCTGATTCCGCTCATCGGTACCGAATTCATGCCGCCTTCCGATGAAAGCGAGGTTCGGGTGGAATTCGAGATGCGTCCCGGAACGCGACTGGACGTTGTGGAAGAGAAAATCCAGGAAATCTCCCAGATTGTCCGGGACAATGTCCCTGAGCTCAAGCACATGGTCGTCGCAGTCGGTCCCACGCTGTTCAAGCCCGAGGCCACCTCGACAGCTGAAATGACTGCGGCGCTGATTCCCGTCGTCGAGCGCAAACGTTCCAGCCACGAAATCGCCGATGACCTGCGCGTCGCGCTCGCCGATTACCCAGGTGGGGTGCTCCGCTCGCGCGCGCCGCAGGATGTGATGCTGCAGATGATCGGCGGTGGCGAAGCCCTTCAAGTCGAGATTCGCGGCCCGGATCTCGATAGACTGAATGATTTGGCCGATCAGATTGCCGATGCGGTGGAAACGGTGCCCAATGTAACCGACGTGCGGCGCGCCGATCGCGAAGGGGTTCCCCAAGTCGAGCTTCATGTCGACCGCGCCAAAACCGCGGACCTCGGCGTGAGCGTGGCTCAGATTGCACGCACGCTGGAAATTGCATTGGGCGGCACGATTGCGAGCCGTTATGCCGAAAGCGGCGATGAATCCAACATCGTCGTGAAACTCAAAGACGCCACTCTTTTGACTGTGGATGAGATTCTGGATCTCAATATCCTCAATCCATTAGGTCAGCAAATTACCTTGCGCAATCTCGTCAACACCGAGGCGAAACTCGGCCCGATTCGGATTCTGCGCAATGACCAGCAACGCGCCATTCAGATCGGAGCTAACATCTCGGGCTCCGACTTGGGCACGGTTGTCAGCAACGTCCGCAAGGCGATTGCCGGTGTCCCTATTCCAGCCGGGTATCAGGTGCTGTTCGTCGGCGAATATGAGGAACTCCGGGCTGCATTCAAAGACCTGATCACCGTCATGATCCTGGCCATCATTCTTGTCTACATCATCATGGCCATGCTGTATGAATCGTTGCGCGACCCGTTGATCGTCATGTTCTCCGTGCCGTTGGCACTGATTGGCGTGAATCTCATGCTGCTCTTGACCGGAACGACCTACAACATCGTGTCGTTGATCGGCTCGATCATCCTGATCGGTGTCGTGGTCAACAACGCCATTCTGCTGGTCGATCAGGCCAATCACCTGCGCTATGACCGTCAGTTCGCATTGCACGATGCCCTGCTCGAAGCCGGACGGACGCGTCTGCGTCCCATTTTAATGACCGCCCTGACCACCATGCTGGCCTTGGTACCACTTGCCGTGGCGCAGGGTGAAGGGGCACAGATCCAGCAGAGCATGTCGCGCGCCCTCATCGGCGGACTGATCAGCTCCACCTTCATCACCCTGTTCGTGGTCCCTGTTATCTACACGCTGTTCCATCGCAAGGACGCTGCCCGATGAAACAAATGACCGTTCGCCTGAATCTCATCGGCGGGGCTCTGTTGAGCCTGACCATCCCAGCCCATGCCGCAATCCCGGAGACGCCTGCACCGCAATCCAAACCGGGTCCGACACCGCTGCAGGACAGGATCGTCAGGGACAGCACGCCCGGTGTGAATCAGATCAAAGGTGGCAAAGCAGCACCGTCGAATCCGGCAGGCCCGTTGCGAATCACCCGCGAAGAAGCCGTCTTGCTGGCGCTCAGGAACAACAAACTGCTCAACATCCAGATGTTGACGCCCGTATTAAGAGGCGCCTTCGAAGATATCGAGCGATCCCGCTACGACACCAATCTGTTCCTCCAGGGCTCCCTGGGCCGGGAAAAATCGGAATTTTTCTTTCCAGGCGTCGGCACCATTCCCGAGGACTTGGATTTCAATCCGCGTGTTGCGCTGCCGAGCCCGTTCCGCCGAAATCGCGATCGCGATGTGATTGACGCGTCCGACAGCAGCGGTCAGGGCAGCGTCATCGACGGCGAACGCAGTGAAGTCAAAGTCGGCGCCACCAAGCGTCTGGTCACCGGGACACAGATCGAAGCGTCGATCTCCAATGAGCGAATCAAGAGCCAGAGCGATACCATCGAGCGCATCATCCTCGAGGATCTGGAGGGTAGTGCGCGAGACGCCCAAAATCAGACCCGCATCGGCCTGACCTTGACGCAGGCGCTGCTGAAAGGCGGCAGCCCCTCCGCCAACCTGGCGCGCATCCAACAGGCGGAAACCGAAACACTGGCAACCCAGTACCAGTTACGCGGCTTTACCCAAACGCTAGTCAGCCAGATCGAATCGCTTTACTGGGATTACTATCTGTTCAAGCGTCAGCTGGAAATCCTGGAAGATTCCGTCCGGCTTTCCGAAAAGCAGCTCCATGAAATCGAGGAGCGGGTTGAGGTTGGCCAGATTGCCCAAACCCAACTCCCTGCCCCACGTGCTGAGTTGGCCCTGCGTCGCCAGGCGCTCATCGATGCGCGTAGCGCATTCGATAAGCTGCGCCTGCGATTTCTTCAGCAACTCAATCCCCAAGGTGTGGATGGCTGGCAGCGGATGATCGAAATCGCCGATGTCCCGACCCTTCCGGCATCGTTCACCGGAAATGTCGAGGATCACGTCAAGCTTGCATTGCGTTACCGGCCCGATCTCAACGAGGCCCGCATGCAGCTGCGCAGCGGAGAGTTGCAAGTGGTACAGACACGAAATGGTCTGTTGCCCGCGCTCAACCTGTTCATAACGCTTGGGCGCAGCGGCTACGCCGAATCGTTCAGCGACAGCGTCGATAACATCAGCAACGGAGACGAGGAATTTTGGGACGCGGGAGTCGGCCTAAGGCTGGACTTCCCGGTCGGTAACCGGCAATCCCGAGCAATCCATCTTCAGTCGCTAACGGCGCGGGACCAACGTGAACTCGCCTTGCAGAACCTGGAGCAGCTCGCGGAGCTGGATGTGCGAAGCGCCTTCATGGAAGTCAAGCGGGCGGAGGAGCAGGTCACCGCAACTGCCGCAACACGCCAGCTTCAGGAAGCGGCCCATATCGCAGAACGGGAGAACTTCCTGGTCGGTAAATCGACCGCCACCCTGCTCGCTCGCGCCCAGCGGGATCTGGTTTCTGCCCAGATCGAAGAGGTTCGCTCCGTGGTGAATCTGCGCAAAGCGCTGATTGACCTGTATCGGCAGGACGGCACGCTGTTGACTTATCGCGGAATCTCTGCTCCCGGTGCCATTGAATGAGGGATCCATTGGCGTGCAGTCGGCCCTAATAGGAGCCGATGTTGCTGTCAGCCAAAGCGTACAGGACCAAACTCTCCCGAAGAATCATCGCCTTAGTAAAAAGCGGGTTCTTTTTACTTGTACAATTTACGGGATCAATAGGTTGACCTCTTTTTATTAAAGCTCAATAATAATCCTAATACCCTGAATTCAGGGTTTTCTTTACAGATTCATGTAGCAGTGGCGCCCTCCTGAAAGGCGAGGGCATGTACTGTTTTCCCTCGAGGACATTCCCAATGCAACGGACACCTGAACCCTCCACGGATGGGAGCTGGCTCAGCTTCAAGAACCTCGGCCAGATCTGGCGCGGGCGGCGGCGCTATCTGAATGCGATCGTCACGGTCTACAAGATCGACCGGTCTTACCGGAAAGTGCGTGCGCGCACCAAGCATCTGTCCGATTGGAAAGAGCGCAAACCTTACTTCAAGGCAGCACATCCGAAAAACGCCGAACTGCTCTACAACCTTTGCAAGCACAATGGCGCAACCTGGGTGAAGCTCGCGCAGTTCATGAGCGCGCGTCCCGACATGCTGCCGCGTGAATACATCGACGCGCTCAAGAAGCTGCAGAACGACGCCAAACCGGTTCCGTTCCACGATGTGGTGCCGGTCATGGAAGACCAGCTCGGTGCAAACTGGCGTGATCACTTCGAGTGGGTGGAGGAAGATCCCGCTGCAACCGCGTCGATCGGCCAGGTGCACCGGGCCAAGCTCAAAGATGGCCGGCTGGTCGCCATTAAGGTTCAGCTGCCGAATGTCAAGGAACTCTTCTACCAGGATTTCGGTCTGTTCCGGATGATGGCCGAACTGCTCAAGAGCCGTGTGCCACAGATCGACATCAAGCAGATGATCGAGCAGCTGCTGAAAATGACCGCCGAGGAGCTGGATTTCCGTATCGAGGCGGAAAACATGCGGATTTTCTCGCAGCAACAACACCATCCACGCATTCGCATCCCGGTGCTGGTGGAAGATCTGTCCAAAGAAAAGGTCATCGTCACCGAGTGGATCGAGGGCACCCGGCTGGTCAGTCACCTCGATCGCAACAATAAGGAAGAAGCGCGTGATCTGCTGTCCGTCGTCCAGGACAGCTACATGCAACAGATCACCAAGTTCGGTGTGTTCCAGGCCGATCCCCACCCCGGCAACTTCATGGTCGACCAGGATAAGAATGTCTGGATTCTGGATTATGGTGTGATCGGTCGGCTGACGCCCAAAGAGACGATGAACTACACCCGGCTGATGCTCTACATGCTCAATCAGGGCAAAGGACAGGATGAGACGCAGGCCGGCGAGAATCTGGGCAAGCTTATGCAGGAATGCGGTTTCGGCGGCATCGATGCGGAAACGGTCGAGGATCTGTCGCAGTACTTTATCCGGACCAAGCGAGGCAAGCCCGAAGCCAAGACCCGCGCTGGCGAAATCATGCGTGACATGAAGAAGAAAGGCGTGGACGAGGTGATCGAGGAGCTGATGGAAGTGTTCCAGGAACACCGGATCATCGTCCCAGACTCCTTCGTCGGCATGAGCCGTGTGCTCATGACGGTGGGGGGTCTGATGCAGATCTACCGAGTCCCCTTCAACATGATGCCGGGCATGTCCAAGGCATCCTGATCCCTTCGACATCGTAGCGCTTCGGCGTACAGAAAAAAGCCGGCCTTCAAAGCCGGCTTTTTTTCATATCACCTATAAAGACACATCCTCAGCTGGCGACCCGCAGACTCTGAATCATCCCCCACAGGGCCAGCAGCACACCGATCTGCGGAACCCACCACACCCAGCGCGTCCAGTGACGCCGCTGAAGCGCCCAGCTTCCAAGTCCGAAGAACACGCTTGCGGCCAGGAACCAACCCGTCACGCGGGTTAGAAACGGCAAGTCGCGAGGCATTCGCGGATCCATGTCGATATAGATGACGTAAACCAACAGTACGACCCCCATGATCACCGTCATCACCGCAAACAAGGCCGTCAAGGCCAGTTGTCCAACCAATCCGTAACGCGACATTGCACCCATCATTCCCTGCGCCTCATGCTCCGGTCACTCATCGGGCCCACGGTTGTTCAGCTTGCGGCGCCGCTCGGCCGCCGTCCGCAAGATAGCCCAGCGCCCTTCCCGGTCCAGACTGAGCCAGCACCGGATTTCCTCGGCGCTTCGCCCACAACCAATACAAATTCCCTGGCCATCGAGCTGACAGACCTGGCAACAGGGGGAACATGGCTCCGGAACTTCAGACACCGCCGGTGAACTCCGAGGGCAATTGGGAAAATTGCTGGCGCAGGGCAAGTTTATTGAACTTGCCCGTGGATGTTCGGGGGATCGCAGGTTCGATCATGTACTGATCCGGCACCATCCATTTGGCAAATCGCTCGGCCAAAAATGTCCTGAGTTCGTCACTCGAAGCCGATCGATCAGATTTGAAAACAATGACCGCGAGGGGCCGCTCCCCCCAGCGGGGATGCGGAATCGCAATCACGGCGGCCTCATGCACCGCGGGATGATCCATCAGTGCATTTTCCAGGGCCACTGAGCTGATCCATTCGCCTCCGGACTTGATCAGGTCCTTGGTCCGATCGGTCAGAAACACATAGCCCTCGGGATCCACGACGGCGACATCCCCCGTTCGAAGCCACCCGTCGGCAGTGAATTTGTCCTGACCCTCGCCGCCGTGATAGGAGCCGGTAATCCACGGCCCACGTACCTGAACCTCGCCCATGCGCTCGCCATCCCAAGGCAGCGTATTCCCCGCATCATCTGCAATGCGTAAACGCACCAACGGACAGGCAAGGCCTTGGCTGGTCTGGTAACGTATCCGTTGATCGGGCGGCAAGTCTTCGTGCGCAGGCTTGAGTTGTGCCAATGCAGCCAGAGGCGAGGTTTCAGTCATTCCCCACCCCTGAATCACCGACATCCCGAACGTCGCCAGCCCCTGAATCAAGGAACCCGGCACCGCAGACCCCCCCACCACCGTACGCATGCGGGGCAAGGACCACCGCTTTGGTTCGGCGCGCAAGGCCTCAAGCAGTCCCAACCAGATGGTGGGCACCCCGGCCGTCACGGTCACCTGCTCGCCTGCGAACAGGTCGAGGAGACTTTCCGCATCCAGATGCGGGCCGGGCAACACCTGGCTCGCTCCCACCAGTGTGGCGGAAAACGGTAGGCCCCACGCATTGGCATGGAACATCGGCACCACGGGCGTCACCGTATCGCGGCATGACAATCCAAGCTCATCCGGCAACGCGCTGGCCAGGGCATGCAGCACGGTGGACCGGTGGGAATACACCACTCCTTTCGGCCGCCCGGTCGTGCCCGAGGTATAGCACATCAAACAAGGATCACTCTCGTCGATCACGGGCAGCGTCGAACGGCCCGTGCCCGATGCGAGCAGTGCTTCATAGTCCGAGAGCGTCGCGTCGTCGACCGAAGCATCCTGCCAACAAACCACCCAGACCCGCTCCAGGCTCAAACGGTCCCGGATCCGCGCATACACGGGGAGCAGGACATCATCCAGGATCAGGAATCGATCGCCGCCGTCCTGGATGATGTAACAAAGGTCTTCGTCAGAAAGCCGCGGATTGAGTGTATGCAGCACGCCCCCGGCCAAGGGAACACCGAAGTAGGCTTCCAGATGGGGCTGGTGATTCCACATCAGGCTCGCCACACGATCGCCCGGCTGCAATCCCGCTACCTGCAATCCGCCGGCGAGATCGCGCACCCGGCGCGCCATGGCGGCATAGGTCGAGCGCCGCAGCGTTCGATCAGGGGCTCTGGAGACAATTGGCGTGTCCGGAAACAAGCGCTCGGTGCGTTCCAGCAACAAGTCCAGTGTCAATCCATCAGGCATCATCGTGCTGCGCATAACCTCGCTCTCCCACACCAGAGTCGTTTTGACTAATAGGTATTCATTCGGCCCAAGTCAGAACCAGCTTGCCGAAGTGGCCCCCGCGGGCCATGTCGTGATGTGCCTGGGCGGCATTGGACATCAGATAAACGCGTGAAACCGGCATCTGCAATTGACCTTCAGCCAGAACGGGAAGGATCTGCCGCTCAAATCGCCGGACCAAGGCCACGCGACGTTCGATGGGCTGACTGCGCATGGTCAGGGTGCGAATACTCTGCCGACGCATAAGCAATCCCGCCAAATCGATTGTATCGCGGGATCCGCCCAGCAGCCCGACCACGACCAGGCGCCCCTCTTCACCGAGCAGGGACAGGTTTTCCGCCAGCCGGCCGCCCCCCCAAAGGTCGATAATCACCTGCGCGTGGCCACCCAGCGCATCCTGCGCGCGGCGCGCCATATCGGGCACCCCTTCGATCAACGGATGATCCAGTCCCAGGTCACGGAGAAGATCCAGACGGGCGGCATCACGCCCGGTACCCGCCACGACGTGATCGGCGAGGCGCGCCAGCTGGATCGCAGCGATGCCCACACTGGCCGTTGCCACCCGAATCAGCACGGCATCCCCAGAGGCCAGCTCACCTTCGCCCCACAGGGCGCGAAATGCGGTCAGAAAGGCCTCGGGAATTGCTGCGGCTTGCACATGCGTCAACCGTTCCGGAACCGGGAGCGTTTCCCGTTCCGGAACGGTAATGAATTCCGAACAAGCGCCCCCGACGACCAAACCCATGATGCGATCACCCGGCCGACGCAGCACGCAGTGCGCGCCCACCTCTTCCACGTCCCCGGCGTATTCCAGGCCCAGCCGGTGCGGATCCCAGCCTGCCGGCGGTGGATAGAAACCGCTGCGCTGCAGTAGGTCGGCGCGATTGAGCCCGACGGCACGGACTCGCACTTTGACCTCATCCGCCCCGAGTTGAGGCGGCGCGACCTCGGCGATCTGCAACACTTCCGGACCACCCGATCGACTACAGATCAAGGCTTTCAAGACGCCGTCCTAGAGCTACATTGCGCCAAGCAATGCAATGATGAGCAGCACTTCGCCGAAAAAGGCGGCAAAGAAGCTGACGGTTCGGGCGATAGGGATGCCGAGCGTATAGATCACATAGTGCGCCAGCCGGCCCCAGAAATAGAGCGCGGCACCGAAGCCGGTCATGGCGGAATTGGCGCCGACCAGCTCCACCAGGAGAACCAACGGTGCGAACACCACCAGGTTTTCGACCGCATTGGCATGCGCCCGCATCGCGCGCTGCGCCCAGTCCGATTCGGGCAAGTCATCCTTGCGCGGATTACCCATTGCCCCGAAAAGACCACGGATGCTGATACGGTTCAGCACATAGGGCACGAAGAAAAAGGCGGTCAGGATCACAGTCCAGGTGAGCCAAAACAGTTCCGCCGACATCGAACACACTCCTTATGAAAATTTCCTTGGCATTGCCAGCATCCCGGAAAAGAAGCTGGTCGAAGAACATAAACCGCCCAACCGCAATGCCGCAAGCGTGCTGTCGCTTCATTGCGTCATCCAAACCATGCCGGACAAAAAAAGAGGGAGGCAAGCCTCCCTCTTTTCACGCGATACCCGCAAGTGCCGGACGGTAACCGGCACCTGTAGATGTCCCGAGCCTAGACCAGCTTTTCCAGTTCCGGCAACACCTGGAACAGGTCACCGACGAGACCGAGATCAGCCACCTCGAAAATCGGCGCTTCTTCGTCCTTGTTGATGGCCACGATGGTCCCGGCATCCTTGATGCCGGCCAGATGCTGAATGGCGCCCGAAATCCCCACCGCGAAGTAGAGCTCGGGTGCAATGATCTTACCGGTCTGCCCAACCTGCATCTCATTGGGAACGAAGCCGGCATCGACTGCAGCGCGCGAGGCCCCGACCGCTGCACCGATCTTGTCCGCAAAGCCGAAGATGATCTTGAAGTTCTCCGCACTGCCAACACCGCGGCCGCCGGAGACGACCTTGGGAGCGCTTTGCAGATCGGGACGATCGCTTTTGCTGGTCTCCTGCGAAACGAATCGGGTATGGCTGGGCAGCGCCACATCCAGACTCACCGCTTCGACCGTCGCCGAGCCACCCCCACCGACGGCGGGATACGAGGCACCACGGACCGTGCCGCAGATTACGCCGCTACCTTCGACTTCGACGGTAACGATCGCGTTGCCGGCATAGGTCGGCCGCTTGAAACTGCGCTCTCCCAGCACCTGCATGATGTCGGTAACCTGCGGCACACCCAACAGCGCAGCCACCCGCGGCAGCGTGTCCTTGCCGAAACTGGAGTTACTGGCCAAGACGTGGCTATAGCCACCTTGCTGGGCCAACGCGACCACTTGCGGAGCCACGAGGGCCGCCAACGGATTGGCATTGGCCGGATTGCTCACGGTCACCACGCGGGTCACACCATCCAGCGCCGCAGCGGCCTGCGCCACATTCGCCAGATCATCTGCGCCAAACAGCGCCACCACGACTTCGGCTGGATTCAGCTCCTTGGCACAAGCGACCGCTCGGCCCACGGCCTGTCCCAGGACGCCACCCGCCTGCTCGCCGATAATCAATACCTTGCTCATTACAGCAGCCCCTTGTTCTTCAGTTCAGCAACCAGATCCTCGGCGCTGGCGACCTTGCGACCACCGCTGCGCGCTGCAGGCGCTTCGGTTTTGATCACCTTGAGCGCAGCCGCCGGCTCCACACCCAGATCCGCCAGGGCGATGGTCTCGAGCGGTTTCTTCTTCGCCTTCATGATGTCCGGCAGCTTGACATAGCGGGGTTCGTTCAGGCGCAGGTCGGCACTGATGACTGCAGGCAGATCCACTTCAATGGTCTGCAGACCGGCATCCACTTCCTGTGTCACCTTGGCGCTGCCCCCGTCGATCTCGATCTTCGAGGCATAAGAAGCCTGCGCGCAGTCGAGCAGGGCCGCCAGCATCTGCGGGGTCTGGCCGGCATCGTCGTCGATGGCCTGCTTGCCCAGAATGATCAACTGGGCGCCTTCCTTCTCCACCAGCTTGCCGAAGATGCGAGCCACCGTCAGGGGCTGACAGGCTTCAGTCGTTTCCACCAGGATGGCGCGATCCGCCCCCATGGCCAGCGCCGTACGCAGTTGTTCCTGGGAGGCGGAGGTCCCGATAGACACCACGATCACTTCCGTGGCCTTACCCGCTTCCTTGAGCCGCAATGCCTCTTCGACCGCAATTTCGTCGAAGGGGTTGACACTCATCTTGACGCCGTCGAGGGCCACTCCGGAGCCATCCGGTTTGACCTGAACGCGGACGTTGTAGTCAACGACCCGCTTGACACCCACCAAAATTTTCATGACCGCAGTCGCTCCAAGTCATCCAAAGTAAAAACAAGATCGGGCCTGCTCGGCCTCCGCTGCGCGGGAACGCCATGAGACCGCCATAGCATGGCCCCAGTCAGTTTCCGGCGCTGAAACCAAAGCTGGTGATTCTAGCATGCCCGACCGAACAAGCCCAAAATTGGACCCATGCAAAAAGGCCCGGGGCAGAAAGGCCCCGGGCCGCAGAGGTTACGGGTCGTCTGCCTCACACCACTTCGAAGAGGCCGGCCGCACCCATACCCTGAGCAATACACATGGACACCACGACATACTTGACGCCGCGGCGCTTGCCTTCGAGCAGGGCCGCACCGACCATGCGGGCACCGGACATGCCGTAGGGATGGCCGATGGCGATGGCACCGCCGTTAACGTTGCACAGGTCCATGGGGATACCGAGTTCCTTGATGCAGTACATGGCCTGCACGCCGAAGGCCTCATTCAGTTCCCACAGGCCGATGTCGTCCATCGTGAGGCCATGGCGCTCGAGCAGGCGCGGAATGGCAAACACCGGACCGATCCCCATGATGTCGGGTTCGCAACCCGCAGTGGCGAAACCACGGAAGATGCCCAGCGGTTCAACACCCTTCTTTTCGGCGTATTCGCTGTTCATGACGACGACCGCTGCGGCGCCGTCGGAGAGCTGACTGGCGTTGCCGGCCGTGACCGTGCCAGTGGGGCCGGCAACGGGCTTGAGCGAGGCCAGCTTCTCGAGCGTGGTATCGACGCGGTTGCCTTCGTCCTGGCTCAGCGTCACCTCAACCTTCTCGGTCTTGCCGGTTTCCTTGTCGGTGACTTCCATGGTCACCGTGATCGGCACGATTTCTTCGGCCAGCTTGCCGCTGCGCTGCGCTTCGGCGGTCCGCTGCTGACTGATCAGTGCGAGCTGATCGGCTTCCTCGCGAGTGATGTTGAAGCGTTTGGCAACGTTCTCAGCCGTCGGGATCATCGGCATCATGATGGTAGGCTTCATCTTGAGCAGCCCCTTGTCCATCGCGTGCTTCATGTTCATGTTGTTCTGCACCAGGCTGATCGACTCCAGCCCGCCGCCGACGGCGACTGGGACCTTGTCGACGATGCAGCGCTGCGCCGCGTGGGCGACGGCAGAAAGACCCGAGCCGCAGAACCGGGCAATGGTCGCGCCGGTCGCAGTGACGGGAATACCGCCGCGAATCCCGGCCAGACGGGCGATGTTGTTGCCGGTCGCGCCTTCGGGCAACCCGCAACCCATGATGATTTCTTCGACTTCAGCCGGATCGATCCCAGCCCGCTCGACGGCGTGCTTGATCACGTGACCGCCCATCTCGGCGCCATGGGTCAGATTCAAGGAACCCTTGAACGCCTTGCCAATACCCGTGCGGGCGGTGGAAACAATAACTGCATCAGCCATTTCAATTACTCCTGTGCGGACGTTCCTGCCGAGTACTCCATGTGCTCCATGCCTGCGTCTGCACCCGGCCCCACCGGTCGAACCCGAGGGCCTTCGATTCTCTCGCACCGGATTGGGGCAATGAACTCGCCATCTTTCCTGGGGCATTGAGCGGGTTGCCGCGACCCTGCGGCAACCGGAGAGCGCTAACGGTACAACGAACCTCGTTCAAGTTCCAGCACGCTGGTTAATTCGCAGTGCGCACGCGCAGCAACGCATCGAAGGTTTCAAGCGTGGGGGCCGGCACCCCGGCGGACCGCGCCCGATCAAGTATCGCGCCGAGAATGGCCTCGCGTTCCAACGGACGACCGTGCAGGGCATCAAGCGTCATGCTGGTCAGATATGGTGGCATTCGTCGCGTGTTTTCCAGCATTGCGTCGACCGTCTGCGGAGGCAGCGGATGCCCCGCGGCGGCAGCGACCTCACATACCTCAACCATTGCGCGCCGGATTGTGCGGACCGCGGCATCATCAGCCATAAGGCGTCCGGTATCGATACAGCCCGCCAAGACCGATGCCGGATTGAAGGCGGCATTCCAGACGGCCTTGCGCCAGCGCGCTGTGACGATCGCATCGCATGATTCCACCGGCATCCCTGCGGCACGAAACGCAGCGGCCAGCCGTCGCACCGCGCCCGAAATCCCGGTGGGATAGTTGCCGAGCGTCAGGCCACCGTAAGCCTGATGGTGAATATGACCGGGTGCGGTACGCGATACACAGACGAAGGCCAGCGCACTGATCAGTTCGTGATCCGGAAACGCGGCAGCGAACGGCGCCTCGATATCGACGCCGTTCTCCAGTAACACGATGACCGTCCGCGGCCCCACGGCCGGCCGAATCAGTTCCGCGCGATCCTCTCCCGCCAGCACCTTGGTGGTAAGCAGCAGATAATCCGGGGCTTCTTCGAGGGCCGTGACATGGGTAGCCGTGGCGGCTGGGCGAAAGCGCCATTTCCCCAGGGTATCGCTGTGAATGGCGAAGCCTCGTTCAGAGACGAGGGCCGCCTCGCTCCGGCACACCACACTCACTGGCCATCCCTGGCGCGCCAGCAGGCTGCCGTAGAAACCACCTATCGCGCCGGCGCCCACCACCAACACGCGCGCGGCGGCCTCGGGACCTCCAACCAGCGTCTCGTTGGACTCGATCGTCATGTGCCAGCGCGCCCGGGTGAAACCGGTTCGGTGACCGGGCGGCCAATGGCGTAATAGCTAAAACCCTGCTCCGCCATGCGGACCGGATCGTACAGATTACGGCCATCGAAGATCACGGGCCGGCGCAGTTGCTGCCGAATGGCTGCGAAATCGGGGCTGCGGAACCGATTCCACTCGGTCATGACGACCAGCGCCTCCGCGCCATGCAGACAATCATCCGGGTTCTCACACAACGTCAACGCCTCGGCATCCGGATACAAGCGTCTGGCCTCGGCCATCGCCGCCGGATCATAGGCGCGAACCCGTGCACCGGCCTGCCACAGGGCCTCCATCAACACACGGCTGGGCGCCTCGCGCATGTCGTCGGTCCCCGGTTTGAAGGCGAGCCCCCACAGCGCAAACGTGAGCCCGGACAGATCGTGACCGAAATGCGCCTGGATCCGTTCGAACAGGCGCCGCTTCTGACGCTGATTCACGGCCTGAACCGCTTCCAGAATCTCGGCCGGATGCGCATTTTCCCTTGCGGTGTGAATCAGTGCGCTGACATCCTTGGGGAAACAGGATCCCCCATAGCCGGCGCCCGGGTAGATGAAATGGAAGCCGATGCGCGGATCCGAACCGAGCCCGATCCGGACCTGCTCGATATCCGCCCCTACCCGCTCGGCGATACCGGCGAACTCGTTCATCAGGCTGATCTTGGTCGCCAGCATGGCATTGGCGGCATACTTGGTCAGTTCAGCGGATGGGGCATCCATGACCAGCAGCCGGTCGTTCTTACGGTTGAACGGCGCATAAAGCTGCTGCATCTCGGCAATGGCACGCGCATCTTCAGCACCGACGATGATGCGGTCGGGCTTCATGAAATCCTCGACCGCATTGCCTTCCTTGAGGAACTCTGGATTGGACACTACCGCAAAGGGAATCGTCACCCCACGCTGCGCCAAGCCCTCATCAATGACGCGCGCCACCCGCTGCGCCGTTCCGACCGGCACCGTCGATTTGTCGACGATGATGCGATAGTCGGTCATATGCGTCGCGATCGTTGCCGCTACCGCCAGCACATGGCTCAAGTCGGCTGATCCGTCTTCATCGGCCGGCGTACCCACGGCAATGAACTGGAACAAGCCATGCGCGACCCCTTCGCCGGCATCCGTTGTAAAGCGCAGATTTCCCGACCGAACGCCCGCCATCACCAGATCGTCCAGGCCATGCTCCCGAATCGGCACCTTGCCCTCGCGCAAAGCGGCCACTTTGGCGGCATCGATGTCCACGCAGAGCACCTGGTTGCCCATATGAGCAAAGCAGGCGGCCGTGACCAGCCCCACATACCCGCTGCCGAATACGGTGATCTTCATGTGATTCCCCATGTTGGCGGGCACGGCGCGGCCCGGAGCGCATCAGACTGGCGATTGTACCAATGGCCGTTGCGTTTCAGGCGACCCGGCGAGCGTACAGATCCCCCGCGGGCTGATCGGGTGTGAGCCGGCCGAGATCGGCCAGCGCCCCCTCCGGCGTCATCCAGTCCCCGCTCCAGTGCAGGCTCTCGCCGACCGATCGCCGATACTGATAGCGACCCAGCTCGCCCAAGCGCGCAATACAATCCCTTACGCCCTGCGGATCTGCGGGAGAATACTCCATCGAGAGCGTCGGCAACGGTTGGGACAGTCCGGCCAGAACCAGCGCTTCAGCGCCTTCCACATCCAGCTTGCAAAATGCGGGCACGCCGTAACAGTCGATCAAGTCATCCAGCGTGAGCACCGTGACTTCGCAGGTCGCATCCCAACGCACACGCCGAAAGCGGGGGTTGACGGCCATGACTTGGCGCCAGGCTGGATTCAGCGTACTGACGGTTGGGGTCCGCCGGCTGATCATCAACGTGCATCGGCCGGGGCGCTCGCCCAAGGCCACGGCTTCCAGGTGAACGCGCTCGTCGTCGCGGTAGCGGCGGCGCAAGGCCCTTGCAAACAGCGGTTGGGGCTCGACCGCCACGACATGCGCGCCGAGGTCCCGCCACGCATCGACCCGGTTCCCCATGTGCGCCCCGATGTCGAAACACAGACTGTCCCGACCGATGAAGGACCGGTAGAATGCCGCGAGTCGTCGTCGATGCAGGGGATTCGACCGATAAAGCACCCAGGAGCGCATCCAACCCCACTGCGACCGCCAATCCATGGTGTCCCCGATCGATTCCCTGCTGCTCCGAACGCATCCTCGGCACGATCTTGCCCCCGTCTTCACCGCTTCGTCCAGTCTCGGGAAAATTGTGTGAATCAGTCTGAAGTTGTCTTGGATGAGCCGCTACGCGAAATCACCGTCGGATCGAGCCGGATCACCCTGCTCGGTACCGCGCATGTCTCGCGCGCCAGCGAAGCCGCGGTCCGCCACCTCATTGCGAGCGATGGGTTCGACGCCGTTGCCGTCGAGCTGTGCCCAAGCCGGCATCAGGCACTGCGCGATCCCGACGCATTGGCCCGGATGGACCTGCTTCAAGTTGTCCGCGAGGGCAAGATGGGGCTCGTTGCCGCCAACCTGGCGCTGACCGCCTACCAGCAGCGTCTGGCCGATCAGCTGGGCGTGGAGCCCGGCGCGGAACTGCGCGCCGCCCTGGAGGCCGCTGACGACGCCGGATTACCGATTTTGCTCATCGACCGCGAGGTGGGCGTCACCTTGCGTCGGCTGACCGGCGCCGTGCGCTGGTGGCAGCGACCCGGCCTGATTGCCGGATTGGTGGCCAGCCTGCTGACTCGGGAAGAGGTGGCCGAGGAAGACATCGAACGGCTCAAGTCGGGCGACCTGCTGCACAACACATTCGCCGATTTTGCCGATCAGGCTGAACCGCTCTACCGCGCGCTTATCGGGGAACGTGACGCCTATATGGCACTGAAGCTGCGCGAACAGGCGGAGCTGCACCCCAATCAGCGCATCCTGGCGGTTGTAGGCGCCGGGCATCTCGACGGCATCATCCGCCACCTGGAGGCCGCGCCGCCGGCGCAACCCGATGCACTCCTGGAATCCCTGACCCGGACACCCCCGAGAAGCATGATCGGAAAAAGCATCCCCTGGCTGATCATGATCCTGATCCTGGGCGGGTTCTTGGTGGGCTTCGTCCGCGGGCCGGAACTCGGCTGGCAGCTCGTGCTGGACTGGACGCTGACCACCGGCGGCCTGGCCGCTGTCGGCGCCCTGATCGCACTGGCGCATCCGCTGACGCTTGTCGGCTCGTTTCTGGCGGCGCCGATCACCACCCTGCATCCGCTGATCGGCGCGGGTATGGTGGCCGTCGCGCTTGAACTGTGGCTGCGCAAGCCGCGAGTGGCCGACTTTTCGACGCTTCGCGAGGATATCGCGCACATCAAGGGCTGGTGGCGCAATCGCGTAGCCCACACCTTTCTGGTCTTCATGCTGGTCAATCTGGGCGCCTCGATAGGAACCTACGTCGGTGGCTTCCGCCTCTTTGGTCAGCTAGCCGGACACGGCTGAGGGACCTGCACCGATCGGATCCTGACGGCCGCCTGAAGCGCAGACCGGATCGGGCCGCGCTCGTTCATGGCACCCTTGCCCGCCGCACGTTCCGCCATCGCCGACTTGTCCTATCCTGCGCTGGCCCTCATCAGTAGCGCTCCCCACAGATTGCAGACCAGAAAAAACCCCGGACGCGGACGCCCGGGGTTCGATTTTCACATCATCGATGCGGGCCGGTCATGCCACCCCGCCGGACGTGCATCGTTCTTAGTGGAACTGCTCTTCTTCGGTGGAACCGGTCAGTGCCTTGACGCTGCTTGACCCACCCTGAATCACCGTGGTGACATCGTCGAAATAGCCGGCACCGACTTCCTGCTGATGCGACACGAAGGTGTAGCCCCGCTCACGCGCAGCGAATTCCGGCTCCTGCACCATTTCGGTGTAGTGCTTCATGCCTTCTCCGCGAGCGTAGTTGTACGCGAACTGGAAGGTGTTGAACCAGTTGATGTGAATGCCGGCGAGGGTGATGAACTGATACTTGTAGCCCAGCGCGGACAGTTCGTCCTGGAACTTGGCAATGGTCTTTTCGTCCAGGTTCTTCTTCCAGTTGAAAGAAGGCGAGCAGTTATAGGACAACAGCTTGCCAGGGCACTTCGCGTGCACGGCCTGAGCGAATTCACGCGCGAAGCCCAGGTCCGGCGTACCGGTTTCGCACCACACCAGATCGGCATAGGGGGCATAGGCCACACCCCGGCTGATGGCCTGCTCCAGGCCGTTCTTGACGCGGAAGAAACCTTCCTGCGTCCGCTCGCCTGTCAGGAAGGGCTTGTCATTGGCATCGTGATCAGAAGTGATTAGGTTGGCGGCTTCGGCGTCGGTGCGGGCCAGCACAATGGTCGGCACGCCCATGACGTCGGCTGCAAAACGCGCCGAGATCAGCTTCTCGACGGCTTCCTGGGTCGGGACCAGCACCTTGCCGCCCATGTGGCCGCACTTCTTCACTGCGGCGAGCTGATCTTCGAAATGCACGCCAGCGGCGCCGGCGCCGATCATGTTCTTCATCAGCTCGAAGGCATTGAGCACACCACCGAAGCCTGCTTCGGCATCCGCAACGATGGGCAGGAAGTAGTCAATGTATTCCTTGCTGCCCGGCTCGATCCCGCGCGACCACTGGATTTCATCGGCACGCTTGAAGGTGTTATTGATCCGACGCACCATGGTTGGCACCGAATCATAGGCATACAGCGACTGATCGGGGTACATGGTCTCGCTGGTATTGCCGTCGGCAGCGACCTGCCAGCCGGACAGATACACCGCTTCCAGACCCGCCTTGGCCTGCTGCATGGCTTGGCCGGCGGTGATAGCGCCAAATGCGTTGACGTAGCCCTTCTTGGCTTCGCCATTGACCAGCTTCCACAGCTTTTCGGCACCCCGACGCGCCAGGGTGTGCTCGACCTGCAGGGAGCCCCGAAGCCGTACAACGTCGGCAGCGGAGTAACCACGCTTGACATTCTTCCATCGGGGGTTTTCGGCCCAGTCTTGTTCCAGGGCCTTGATCTGTTGCTCGCGCGTCATCGACATCATTTTCTCCAACACGAAATTAGGGCAGGTGGTCGTAGGCAGCCAGGGTCAGAAAATCGACGCACTCATCGGCGGTAGTGATCCGATCCATAATCTGGGCGGCATCACCGAAGCGCCCCTGGCCGTAGGCGTCGTCACCCACTTCCTTGCGAACCACTTCAAGCTCTTCCGCCAGCATGCGCCGGAACAGCTCGGCCGTGACGGCCTCCCCATTGTCCAGGCGAATGCCGTGGCGAATCCACTGCCAAATCTGGGTGCGACTGATTTCTGCCGTGGCGGCATCTTCCATCAGGTTGTAAATCGGCACCGCGCCGCGGCCGCTGATCCAGGCTTCGATGTACTGCACGGCGACACGAATGTTTGCCCGCATCCCCACCTCGGTCGCCGGCCCTTCGGAGGGTTCCAGCAAGTCGCGCGCAGTGATGGATGCATCCGCTTCCCGCAATACATGAAGCTGATTGAGCCGACCGGGCCCGATGTACTGATTGAACACCTCGGTCGCCACGCCCGCGAGGCCGGGGTGAGCGATCCAGGTGCCGTCATGGCCGTTGCGCGCTTCCCGTTCTTTGTCGGCGCGAACCTTGGCCAAGGCGATCTCGTTCTGCCCGGGATCTTTGACCGGAATGAACGCTGCCATGCCGCCCATGGCCAGAGCACCCCGCTTGTGGCAGGTTTTGATCAGCAGTCGCGAGTAGGCATCCAGAAACGGCTTGTCCATGCTCACGACACCCCGGTCGGGCAGAACCCGATCCGAGTGATTCTTCAGCGTCTTGATATAGCTGAAAATGTAGTCCCATCGACCGCAGTTGAGCGCGACGATGTGATCGCGCATCTCGTAGAGGATCTCGTCCATCTCGAACACGGCCGGCAGGGTTTCGATCAGCACGGTCGCCTTGATGGTGCCCCGCGGCAGGTCGAAGCGATCCTCGGAATAGTCCATCGCCTGCGCCCACAATCGGGCTTCGAGATGGCTTTCCATCTTCGGCAGGTAGTAGTAAGGACCCGTACCCTTGGCGATCAGCTTGCGCGCGTTGTGGAAGAAATACAGGCCATAGTCCAGCAACGCGCCGGGAATCGGCTGCCCATTCAGCGTGATGTGCTTTTCGGGCAGATGCCAGCCGCGCGGACGGGCGATCAGCACGGCCGTCTTGTCGGCCAGCTGATAGACCTTGCCGTCGGGATTGGCAAAGGAAATGCTGCCTTCCACGGCATCCCGCATGTTGACCTGCCCCTGGATGACATTGTCCCAAGTCGGCGACAGGGCGTCCTCGAAGCAGGCCATGAAGCATTTGACCGGCGCGTTCAGGGCATTGATGACCATTTTGCGATCGACCGGACCGGTAATCTCCACCCGCCGGTCCTGAAGATCGGCCGGAATCGGAGCGACCTTCCAATCGCCGTTGCGAATCGCTTCGGTTTCAGGAAGAAAGTCGGGCAAGGCCCCGGAATCAAACGCCTTCTGGCGTTCGCGACGCCGCTCCAGCAGGCGATTCCGCTCGGGCCCGAAGCGCGCGACCAGTTCGGCGACGAACTCCAGCGCATCTTCGGTCAGGATCTCCTGATAGGCAGGCGTCAATGGACCCAGGATCGCAACCTCGCCGTTGCGGGTCTTGTAAGGCATCATGGCAGTCTCCTGCGAAACATGAACATCAATGGATGGAAGGCCAATTCTATCGGGCGCGCCCGATCACCGCAGCCATCCACGGATGCCTCACGGCTGGAATGCACGAAACGAGACCGGAAGCGTAGATCCGCATCACAAAGGATCGATCCAGCGGTCTGATGATATGGATTCACTCTCGCACACCCGTCTAGTTCGGGTCTTTCGTCATATCTATAAATGATAGAATCTTTATAGCTATTTGACAATCCAATATATTCTATTTTTAATATTTTCCTCATCAATCATTGACGGCACGCAGGGAGCATCGCCTGATGGAGGAGCCTTCTCGGCACTACTACAAGCACAATCGCTTGCAGCAATTGCGCGGCTTTTGCTATGCCACGCAAACCGGCAGCATTTCCAAGGCCGCTGAACGAATGGCGTTGAGCCAGCCGTCGGTATCGCTTCAAATCCAGGCATTGGAACGGGAACTGGATGTCGTCCTGTTCGAGCGCCGCGGGCCGAAGATCAAGCTGACACCCGAAGGGCATGTCCTCTATGAACTGGCGCTACCGCTGGTGGAGGGCCTCGAAGCGCTTCCGGAAAACTTCTCGGCCCGGCGCGGATCCCTGGAATCCGGGCAATTGAACATCGCTGCGGGCGAATCCACGCTGCTTTACCTTCTTCCAAACCTGATTCGGCAGTTTTCCGCCCGTCATCCCGGCATTCACTTCAACCTGCACAATGTGACGGGCCGCGACGGCATGGAAATGCTGCGCGCCGACGATGTCGATCTGGCCGTGGGGTCGATGCTCGATGTCCCCGATGACATCACCTATTGGCCGATATATGCCTACGATCCCATGCTGATCACGCCGTTGGACCACCCCCTTGCCGCCAAGGAGAAGGTCACGCTGGAGGAAATCAGCGAATATGGCCTGCTGTTGCCGCCCCGCCATCTCAGCACCTGGCGCGTCGTGCGCATGGTCTTCCAGCAACACAACCTGGAGTTCAAGGTCACCCTGGAAGCCGGGGGCTGGGAGGTGATCAAGAAATATGTCGAACTGGGCTTTGGTATTTCCATCGTCACCAGCATCTGCCTGACGGGCGATGAGCGCCTTCACGCCATCCCCCTGAACGACTATTTCCCGCAGCGCACTTACGGGGTCGTGGTTCGCAAGGGTAAATTCCTCACTCCCGCCGCGAAAAGATTCATCGAAATGATGGATCCTGACTTCTTCGAGCGGCTTGGTGAAGAGGATTCACATGCGTTGGCCAATACAGTGGAATAGTTCGAACCCTTGCCGACGGCGGCAACCGTGACCCTGCGCATCGGCTTGGCGCTGGGTAGCGGGTCCGCCCGAGGCTGGGCCCACATCGGCGTTCTGGAAGCGCTGGCGCAGCAGGAAATCCGCCCGGACATCGTGGCTGGCGCGTCCATCGGCGCACTGGTCGGCGCAGCCTATTGCGGCGGCGAGTTGGAGGAGCTCAAGAGCTGGGTGCTGAGCCTCGGCAGACTGGACGTCATGCGCATGCTTGATTGGAGCATGAGCGGCAGCGGACTGCTGCACGGCCGTCGCGCCCTCACCCTTTTCAATGAACGACTCGGGTCACGGCCGATCGAGACTTTTTCGCCCCGTTTCGCCGCCGTTGCCACCGACCTCGGGACCGGGCGGGAAATCTGGCTGACGCAGGGCCCCGTACTCGATGCGGTCCGCGCCTCGATTGCATTGCCGGGCCTGTTCACCCCGGTCCAGTCCGAAGGGCGCTGGCTGGTGGATGGCGGACTGGTCAATCCCGTCCCCGTATCGGTATGCCGCGCCATGGGCGCCGATGTGGTGATCGCGGTCAATCTCAACGGAGACATTCTGACCCGACGTCAACGGCAACCCCCGCTTCCATCCACCGAAACCAAGGCAGTGGCCGAAGCAGCTACCCCGTTGCCCGTATGGAATCCACGCGCATGGCTATCGTTCTTCCGCGATGAGCACGCTACCGGAGACTCCCCGCCGCCCGGCCTGTTCGATGTCACGGCCACCTCGATCAACATCATGCAGGATCGGATCACGCGCAGTCGCATGGCCGGCGATCCGCCGGACTGGCAGATTGCTCCTCGCCTCGGTCACATCGGGTTGATGGAGTTCTATCGGGCCCAGGAAGCCATCGAACAAGGCCGGGCGGCAACCGAACGGGTCGGTGAGGAATTGCGCCGCTTGACCGGCCTTGCCGATCGCCCCTGAACCTCATGCGCTCATTGGCAGATCGCTCAGGATCAATCCGTCACCGTCGGCATACAGCCAGGCGCCAGGCCGAAACTGGATGCCGGCAAAACGAACCGGAATATCCCGCTGCCCTTCGCCGCGCTTGATGCTTTTCACCGGGTGCGTCGCCAACGCCTTGACGCCCAGTGGCAAGCCGCCGATGGCCTCGGAGTCCCGAATGCAGCCGTAGACGACCACACCCGCCCAGGCGTTCCGGACAGCCAGCTCGGCGAGCTGATCGCCCAACAGCGCACAGCGCAGCGATCCGCCGCCGTCGACCACCAGAACGCGGCCTTCGCCGGGGGTTTCCAGTGTGCCGCGAACCAGCGCATTGTCCTCGAACAATTTGAGCGTCACCATCGGGCCATGGAAGGCCAGACGGCCGCCGAAATCCCGGAAAATCGGTTCTGCCACCTGGAAGGCCTCCGGATGAGCATCGGTCAGATCGGTGGTCGCATAGGACATGCACAATCTCCTGAAGTGAAGCCGCCAGGCGGACTATTTCTGATAACGCGATTTCCATTCCGAATACGGCATGCCATAGATCCGCTCGCGCGCCTGCAAGTCGTCAACCGGCTCTCCGAGCCGTTCACTTTCCTCGGCATACCATCTGGCCAGGCAATTGCGGCAAAACCCGGCCAGATTCATCAAATCGATATTCTGCACGTCCGTGCGATCCTGCAAGTGCGCCACGAGTCGGCGAAAGGCCGCAGCGGCAACCCGATCATCGAATTCAAGCGCCATTCGTTACTCCTGTAAGAGGATCCGGATCAGGGCGCCATCCTAACATCATGCACTTCCGCCTCCGATGCCGCTCATGACAACCCTGGGGGTGTACACTGAACCTCAAGGGGGCCGGATCCATTGTCTGTCAAGAATCTACTCATCGTCTTTCATTCCCAGACCGGCAACACCGAGCGACTGGCCGAAGCCGCAATGGAGGGTGCGACAGGCACCGGTGGTGTGTCGGTCCGGCGTCTCTGGGCCAAGGAGGCAGCAGCATGCGATTTGCTCTGGGCCGATGGCGTACTGTTCGGCACGCCGGAGAATCTAGGTTACCTGTCTGGGGGTCTCAAGGATTTCTTCGATCGCACCTACTACGCGGTACAGGATCTCATTCAGCCTCTGCCCTATGGTCTGTTCATCAGCGCCGGCAACGATGGACGCGGTGCAGCCCAGCACACCCGACGCATCCTGCGTGGCTATGCCATGCGACCCATCGACGATCCACTGATCTGCCGCGGCGCGATTACAGCCGACCATCTCACCCAGGCTCGCGCACTCGGCGAAACGCTGGCGACCGGATTGGAATTGGGGATCTTTTGACGCGCCGCGCTTTTCATGCCGGCGCCGCTGACCTATGATTGCTGGATTGCTTACGAGCCTGAGCGCAGCAAGGATTGCTGAATGTCCGACGAGACGTCCCTGTTCGAGCGAGATCCCGACCAGGTGCGCCGCCTCCACGGCGGCTTCTTCAATGCCATCCCGCATTCCAAAGAGCTGGGTCTCGAGGTCGTCGACATGGGGCCAGGCTGGGGGATCCTGAAGGTGCCCTACCGCCCGGAACTGGTCGGCAACCCCAAGACTGGCGTATTGCACGGAGGGGTACTCACCTCATTGATCGACAGCACCTGCGGCTTAGCGGTCTTTTGCCGTCTGCCCCGCATGGAAGCGATCGCGACGCTTGATCTGCGCCTCGACTTTCTCAAGCCCGCCGTCACCGGAGAGGATTTGTTCGCCCGCGCCGAATGCTACCGGCTGACCCGACAGATTGCCTTCGTGCGCGCCACGGCCTATCAACGCAACGCAGACGATCTCGTCGCGACCAGTGTCGCTACCTTCATGCGTTCGAGTTCGAACCCCAAGCGACCGTTCCCGCCGCGTGAAGGGCAATGACCGTCATGGAATTCGATCAAATCATATCGAACGCCCGACAGCAGGGCGATCTCACCCGGCTCATGGAGCATATCCCGTACGCACGGCTGATCGGGATGGTGATGGCACTTGATGAGGCGGGAAGCCCGGTATTCCACCTGCCTTTCCAGAAAAAGAACATCGGCAACATCGCCCTGCCGGCATTGCACGGTGGCGTCATCGGCGGATTTCTGGAGAACAGCGCCATTGTCCACCTGATGTGGACCCGGGAATCCACCCAGATGCCCAAGACCATCGATTTCTGCGTCGACTACCTGCGTTCGGCACGGGCGGTGGATACCCACGCCCGCTGCGAAGTCACGCGTCAGGGGCGGCGCATCGCTCATGTCACGGCCACCTGCTGGCAACATGATCCTGCCGCGCCTGTGGCCGTGGCCCGTGTTCATTTCTTGCTGACCTGAAAACAGTGGACTGCGATCCAGCAGGTCGGCGTTTTATCGCAAACCAACCTCCAAGGGAGCATTCCAATGTCCGAAGTACGTTATGACGGCAAGACGGTAGTGGTCACCGGCGGCGGCGGCTCGCTGGGCCGCGCCTATTGTCTGCTGTTCGCCTCGCGCGGCGCCAACGTGGTCGTCAATGACCTCGGCGGCAGCTTCAGCGGCGAAGGCGCCAGCAAGTCCGCAGCCGACAAGGTCGTCGACGAAATCGTCGAAATGGGCGGCAAGGCCGTGGCCAGCTATGAGTCGGTCTCGACCATGGAAGGCGCCGAAAAGACCATGCAGGTCGCCAAGGACGCCTTTGGCAGCGTGCATATGCTGATCAACAATGCCGGCATCCTGCGCGATGTGTCTTTCGCCAAGATGACCGAAGACGACTGGGACAAGATCATGGAAGTGCATCTGCGCGGCGCCTTCTGCATGACCAAGGCGGCCTGGCCCTTCTTCCGCGAACAATCCTACGGCCGCGTCATCCTGACCGCTTCGGCTGCCGGCATCTATGGCAACTTCGGCCAGACCAACTACTCGGCGGCCAAGTTGGGCCTCTATGGCATGGGCCAAACCCTCGCCCACGAAGGCAAGAAGTACAACATCAATACCAATGTCATCGCCCCGGTCGCCCGCTCGCGCATGACCGAAACCGTGATGCCGCCGCCGCTGCTGGAGAAGCTGCGCCCGGAAGCCGTCGCGCCGCTGGTCGGCTGGCTGTGCGCCGAGGAAAGCAAGGAAAGCGGCTCGCTGTTCGAAGTCGGCGCGGGTCGCTTCTTCAAGCTGGGCTGGATCCGCACCAACGGCTACAAGAGCGAAGCCGAAGGCGGCGTGGCCAGCCTGGAGGAGCTGCGTGACAACTGGAAGACGGTGACCGATTTCACCGACGCCAAGATGGTGCGCAACATCCAGGAATCCACCATGGCGTTCATGCGCTAAACTGGATGAGCAAAAGAGGGGACGGCGAGGGGCCGTCCTCCTTGCTCAACGAATTTTCCCATAAAAATCACATTGATATGGAGGAGACGATTATGGGACGCAAAGTGTGTGTCATCGGCAATGGCATGACCCAGTTCGCCAAGCCCGGCAGCAGCCCGGACTATCACATGATGGCCAAGGCGGCAGGGCAACAGGCCCTGGAAGATGCCGGAATTCCCTATGATCTGGTCGAACAGGCCGTGGTCGGCTACGTCTATGGGGAGAGCACCTCGGGCGAGCGCGCCATGTACGAGCTCGGCCTGACCGGCATCCCGATCTACAACGTCAACAACAACTGCTCCACCGGTTCAACCGCCCTGATGCTGGCCAAGCAACTGGTCGAAGGCGGTATCGCCGAATGCGTGATGGCGATGGGGTTCGAAAAGATGGAAAAGGGCGCCCTGGGCGCCAAGTACACCGATCGCCTGAACCCGATGGACAAGCATATGGGCGTGATGTTCAAGGCCCAAAAATTCACCAACGCGCCGCCCACCGCCCAGCTCTTCGGCGGGGCCGGACGCGAACACCAGGAAAAATACGGTACTTCCAACGAAGCCTTCGCCAAGATCGCCGTCAAGAACCGACAGCATGCGCTGAATAATCCACGCTCCATCTTCCATGATCCCCTGACCGTGGAAGAGGTCCTCGAATCGCCACACTACTACGGCCCCATCACCCGGCTGCAGTGCTGCCCGCCCACCTGCGGCGCCGGGGCGGCGATCGTGTGCTCCGAGGAATTCGCGAAGAAACATGCGAAGAACACGCCGGTCTACATCGTCGGCCAGTCGATGGTCACCGACATGCCGTCTTCCTTCAACGAAGCATCGATGATCAAGGTCGTCGGCTATGACATGACCAAAGAAGCCGCGCGCCAAGTCTACGAGCAGTCCGGTCTGGGCCCGCAGGATGTGGACGTCATCGAGCTGCACGACTGCTTCACGGCGAATGAGTTGATCACGTACGAGGCCTTGGGCCTGTGCGAGCCGGGCGGTGCCGAGCAGCTGATCGATGAGGGCAACGTGACCTACGGTGGCCAATGGGTGGTCAACCCCTCGGGCGGCCTCCTCTCCAAGGGCCATCCACTGGGCGCGACGGGTTTGGCCCAATGCGCGGAAATGTGTTGGCAGTTACGTGGCCAGGCTGACAAACGCCAAGTCGAAGGCGCCAAGGTCGGACTTCAACACAATCTGGGACTGGGCGGCGCCTGCGTCGTAACGCTTTACAGCGTCTAAGCCCGAGCCACTCCAACAACCGGCGCAGGCCGAGGGTTTTCCTCAAGGCCCCTTCGGGGGCCTTTTCTTGACGCATCGAATCATGGATCGCCCGGCGATGCATCCGTAATTTCAGGCGCCTGAAGCACACGCGGCACCTGATCGACCGGGTCGAGCGTCGACACATCCGGCGCTTCAACCGCGACATGCAGGTCGCGGAACCGCCGCGCGGAGACCAGCACCCGACTTTCCAGTGCCGCGGTCGCCTTGTTGTAGGCATCGGTTGCCTGCCCCAGATTCTTGCCCAGACGAGCCCAGTGATCCGCCAGCGTCACCACACGTTTGTAGAGCTCCTTGCCCAGGTCGCTGATCGCCTGTGCATTCTCGGCCATTCGCTCTTGGCGCCAGCCGTAGGCAACGGCCTTCAACAGGGCAATCAGGGTGGTCGGGGTGGCCAGAATCACCCGCTGCTCGACACCCAGCTCGATCAGCGACGGATCGGCCTTCAAGGCCGCACTGTAGAAAGCCTCGCCCGGAACGAACAACACAACGAACTCGGGACTGACACCATACTCCCCGGACAGATATTCCCAATAGGACTTTTCCGCCAGCTTGCGGATATGATCCCGCAGTTGCCGCGCGTGTTCGGCCACTTTGCGTTCCGCTTCACCCGGATGCCCCTGGGATTCCAGTTCTGCTGCGGTAAAGTAGGCATCCAATGGCGTCTTGGCATCCACCGCGATGCGCTTGCCGCCTGGCAGACGAACCACCAGATCCGGCCGGAGCCGCCCCCCTTCGCCAGCCATGCTTGTTTGCTCGGTGAAATCGCAGTGTTCCAGCATGCCGGCCAGCTCGACCACGCGCTTGAGCTGGATTTCGCCCCAACGGCCTCGCACCGCCGGTTGGCGTAGCGCCTGCACCAGGCTGGCCGTTTCACGATGCAATTGCGGCAGATGGTGCTGGAGCAGTGCTTTGAGCTGCTGGTCCAGCGCGCTATAGGCATCGATGCGGGCTTTCTCGACCTCCCCGATGCGCGTTTCGACCTTGGTCAACGATTCGGAGATGGGCTTGATGAGGCTGTCCATCGCCTTTTGCCGCGCCTCCAGATCACCCTGAGCGCGCTGTTGGAAATGCCCCAGATTCTCGCGCGCCAGTTCGAGAAATCGTTGATTGTTGGACTGAAGGGCATCGACCGAAAGTGCCTTGAAGGCATCCGCCAGGCGCAGGCGGGCGTCCTCGAGCAAGGCAAGCTTTTCCGCTGCCCCCCGCCGCTCCTGCTCCAGTCGTTCCTGCAGCTCCGCGTTGTTGGCGCGCAAGTCCGTCACGGCCTCCTGTAACTGGGCCTGGCGCATGGATAGCTCGGAAAGGTGCGTGATGCGACTCTCCGCGCGCGCGCGGTGCTCGATCTCGTTGCGCAGTTGGCGTTCGGCCTGCCCGGCCTGCTCCAACCCTGCGGCATGCGCCTGATCGGCCCGTTGCCGCAGGCGCTTTTCGACATTCAGGCGCGCACGCAGATGAACAACCAGGATGCCAAGCACCACGGCGATCACACCCAGTCCTATTGCCAATATCAGCTCCCACCTCATGAGTCGGTCCCGTTTTGGTTTACAGTGAGCGATTGCCAGGCACACATTGGCCCTTGTTGCATGACCCAAGTCATGCCGCTGTTGAATGGCGCTTCAGGAGGCGCCCATCTGGCCGATTCAAGGCGGCAAACGGCCATTAATGGGGCAACTTGCCATGGTCGATCAAAGCGAAAGGCATCCGGCAAATTCCGCATATCCGGACAAGGAGGCATCCCATTATGAATTCCGACTTGCCACGTGTCTGCATTATCGGCGCGGGCTCCAGTGGAATTGCCGCTTGCCGCAACTTCAAGGCCTATGGCCTGCCCTATGTCTGCTATGAATCCGCCGATCGCATTGGCGGGATGTGGGCCTTCACTAATAAGTCAGCCGCCAATGGCGGGTCTGCGGCCTACCGCTCACTGCACATCAATACGTCCCGCACACAAATGGGTTACCGGGATTTCCCGATGCCAGCGGACTATCCCGACTTTCCGGGGCATGCGCAGGTCGCGGCATACTTTGAATCGTTCGTCGATCATTTCGGCCTGCGCGACACCATCCGGCTCGGCACAACCGTGACCCGCTGTGAACGTCGCGCGCAAGGCGGCTGGACCGTTCATCTCGGTGATGGAAGCAAAGCGGAGTTCGATGCGGTCGTGGTCGCCAATGGCCATCACTGGGATCCTCTCTGGCCGAAGCCGCTGCCATCTGGCCGTTTCGACGGGATTCAAATGCACGCCCATGACTACGTCGATCCCGCGAATCCCCATGACTTGCGGGGCAAACGCGTCGTCGTTGTCGGCATGGGCAACTCGGCCATGGACATTGCATCCGAACTGGGTCACAAGGAAAACGCTGAAGCGGTTTATCTCTCTGTACGCTCAGGCACCTACATCCTCCCCAAATATCTGGGAAGCAAGCTGGTCTATGACATTCTGCTGCGTCATCCAAGCAATCACCCCGGTCTGCTTGAGCGCCTGCTCTGGTCGTTGCCCGATGCGGTCTTTGACCGGCTGCTCTACCCATTGGCGACCCTGGGATTGAATCTCTTGGTCGGCCGCCCGGAACGCTATGGATTACCTCGACCGAAAGGCTGGTTCGGTCAACAGCATCCGACTATCTCCAGCGAAATTCACATCCGTCTAGGCAGTGGCGATGTTCTGCCGAAACCACCCATCGCCGAGTTGCTGGGGGATCGGATCCGTTTCGCAGACGACTCGGTCGAAGCGGCGCAGGCCATCATCTATTGCACCGGCTACCGCATCCGCTTCCCCTTCCTTGATGAACAGCTGATCAGCGCACCAGACAACGATATCGCGCTTTATCAGCGCATGATCGACCCCCGCTATCCCGATCTGCTGTTCCTCGGGCTGGTGCAACCGTTCTGCGCCATGATGCCGATCGCCGACGAACAGTCCCGCTGGATGGCGGAATACCTCACGGGCCAATATCACCCGCCAACGGCGGATGAAATGGCCCTGCGGATGCAGACCGAACACCGGCGCATGAAGCGTCGTTTCGTGGCAAGTCCGCGTCACACCATCCAAATAAACTGCCAGGAATACACCTATCGACTGGCTCAGGATCTCGCGGAAGGACGGCGCCGCGCCCGGTCTGCAGCCAATGCCCTTCTCGTACCGCATCAAGCATTCCCACCGACTGCCGTTAACGCCTTGGAGATCGCGGCCGGATTGGACGGATCGGCGAAGGCCTGCTAGACCTGAAATGAGCGTTTCACCACCCTTTTCTCGGTGAAGCTCAGCGGGATGGCGACGGACCGAGCGCATTGGATCGAGACCGGTAGCCATCTCGAATTGCACTCCCTGGAACTGGGCATGGGTGGCCATCTGCACCCATGCCTTTTTTTGAGCCCGTTGACCATGCAACTCTCACGCCGCTGCGCGGTTGACGCCACCGCATGGCTTGGGTAGTTTGAAACAATCGGAACCATGGCCTAGCTGGCCATCCCTGACGAATCCAGCGGAGTGAGTCTCATCATGGCGAAAGCGGTCGCCTCTTTGCTTTCCCTTGCGATGTTATGGCTCCTGCTTTCCGGACATGCCGATGCTCTGCTGCTGTCATTGGGCGGCCTGTCGGTGCTGCTGGTCTGGCTATTGTCGCGCCGGATGCCCGACGACAACCGGATAATCCGCCCCGGTTTCGGCGCCGCGCGCTATCTGGGATGGCTGCTCAAGGAAATCATCCTGTCCAATCTGCAGGTTTCGCGCGAAATCCTTCGGCCCACACTGGCCATCACGCCCACATTGGCGCGGGTGCCCGCAACCCAGACAACTCCATTGGGGCGCACTGTGTACGCCAATTCCATCACCCTGACGCCCGGGACGGTCTCGATCGACGTGGACCACCAGGACATCCTGATCCACGCGTTGATCCGCGAAGCCGCCGAATCATTGATCGAAGGTGACATGGATCGGCGAGTCACCGCCCTGGAATCCTGACACCATGGCCAGCCTGGCACTCAAAGGGGCCGTCGCAGCCCTATTGGTCACCATGCTGATCGGCTTGCTGCGAGCCGTCGTCGGACCGACATTCTATGACCGGCTGCTGGCCGTCAATCTGTTCGGCACCAAGACCGTATTGCTGGTGGCGCTGCTGGGTTTCGTGATGGGTCGGCCGGAGTGGCTGGACATCGCCCTGGCCTACGCGATGATCAATTTCATCGGAACCATCGCCGTACTGCGCTTCGTGCAACGTCGCGACTTCGGCGATCAGATTGCGGCGCCTGACGAAAACAAGGACCCGCTGCCATGATGGCCGGCCTGCTCGACCTGCTGGCCACGGCATTGCTGCCGATCGGCTCGATATTTCTCATCATCGGCGGGATCGGCCTCATGCGTTTTCCGGATTTCCTCACCCGCATCCACGCTGCGGGCGTGTGTGAAACTCTGGGAACGTTCACCATATTGATCGGGCTGATGATGCTGGGTGGCGGGTGGCTGGTCACCGTCAAGCTGGGCCTGATTTTCCTGTTTCTGGCCGTGACCAATCCGGTATCCAGCCACGCCTTGTGTCATGCCGCGCTTCACGACGGCACCATCCGCGAGCATATCCAGAAGGGAATCCTGTCGTGGAAACGCTGATTCTGATGGTCCTGATGAGTTTTCTCGGCATCACGGCGCTCGCCATCCTGCGCTTGCGCGATGGCATTACGGCCGTCATGTTATCCGGCATCTACAGCCTGCTCTCGGCTGGCGTCTTCGTCATTCTGGATGCCGTGGACGTCGCCTTCACGGAAGCAGCTGTGGGTGCAGGGATCTCGACGGTCCTGCTGTTGGCCACCCTGCACCACACCACCCGGGTCACCCGGCCGTCGCGAAACCGCGGCGCGATACCCTTGGTCGTGGTGCTGATCACCGGTGCGGCTTTGGTCTACGGTACCTGGAACATGCCCCCGTATGGCGAGGCATCGTCCCCGGCCAATCAGCATGTGGGTCTGCGCTATCTGGAAGAAAGCCCCAAGACCACCGGTCTGCCCAACGTCGTGACGTCGGTTCTCGCCAGCTACCGGGGTTACGACACCCTGGGGGAAGCCACCGTGGTCCTCACCGCCGCTGTCGGCGTTCTGGCACTGCTCGGAAGTCGGCGGAAGAAGGTGCAAGCACATGATTCATGATCAGGTCATCCTGCGGGTCACGGCCCGGCTTCTGGCGCCCATCATTTGGCTGTTTGCGCTGTACGTCCAGTTTCACGGCGACTACGGCCCCGGCGGCGGCTTCCAGGCGGGGGTCCTGTTCGCCGTGGGCTTCATCCTTTACGCTCTGACTCATGGGCTACCGGCAGCGGAATCGATCATCCCCGCGCGCTGCTCAGAGGCCATGATGCCCTTGGGCGTCTTGATTTATGCCGGCGTGGGTTTCTCCAGTCTCCTTGCTGGCGGAAATTTCCTGGACTACGGCGTGCTCGCCCATGACCCCAAGCATGGGCAGCATCTGGGTATCCTGATCATTGAGCTCGGCGTCGGCATCACCGTCGCTGGCGTCATGATCCAACTGTTCTCGGCTTTTGCTCGCCGCGCATGATGACCGTGCTTGACCATTATCCCTATTGGATCGTCATCGTACTGATGATGACCGGCTTCTACATGCTCATCGCCCATGCCAATCTCGTGCTGAAGATCATTGGGCTGAACATCTTTCAAACTTCGGTATTTTTCCTGTATATCCTGCTCGGCAAAGTGGAAGGTGGCACCGCCCCTATTCTCGACCCCAGCTGGACGCGCTACAGCAATCCCCTCCCGCATGTCCTCATTCTCACCGCGATCGTCGTGGGCATTGCCACGACCGCCTTGGCCGCGGCGCTGGTGATTCGGATTCATCGCGCCTATGGCACCATCGAGGAAGACGAGATTCATCGCCAGGACGACAGCTTGTGATTGCTCCGCATTTACCCATTCTGCAAGTGGTGCTGCCGCTTGTCGCGGCCCCCTTATGCGTCCTGCTGCGCCGGGAAGTCCTGGCCTGGTGGCTCACGCTCGCCACCACCTGGGTCATCCTCGTCAACGCAGTACTGCTTCTTGATCGGGTCGCGCTGCTGGGCCCGATCCACTATGCACTGGGCGGCTGGTCCGCGCCGTTGGGCATCGCCTATCGCATCGATGCACTCAATGGCGCATTGTTGCTGCTGATCAGCGCCACCGCGGCCGTCCTGTTGCCTTACGCCCGCAGGAGTGTTTTGCGGGAAATCGGTGCAACGCAGGCCGCACTGTTCTACGCCGCACTGCTGCTGTGCATGACCGGCCTGATGGGCATGGCCGCGACGGCGGATGCGTTCAACGTGTTCGTGTTTCTCGAAATCTCCAGCCTGTCCACTTATGCCCTGGTTGCCATGGGGCAGGACCGTCGCGCGCTCACCGCCGCATTCCAGTATCTGATCATGGGGACGCTGGGGGGGACGTTCATCCTCATCGGCATTGGCTTCATGTACGCGGCCACCGGAACGCTCGGCATGGCCGATCTGGCAGAAAAGCTTCCCATCGCGGAGAACCAACGCGCCGTACAAACCGCTTTCGCCTTTTTCATCGTTGGCATTTCCCTGAAGCTTGCCCTGTTTCCTCTGCATTTGTGGTTGCCGAATGCCTATGCCTATGCGCCATCGGTCGTCACCATCTTTCTGGCGGCCACCGCGACCAAGGTCGCGGTTTATGTGATGCTGCGCTTTACGTTCGACTTGTTCGGTGTCCACCACGCCTTCTCGGGATTGACCGTGGCGCGTGTGTTTCCCACTCTTGCCGGGTTGGGCATCATTCTCGCCTCGATCGCTGCGCTCTATCAGGACAACGCCAAACGCAGCTTCGCCTATTCGAGCGTCGCCCAGATCGGCTACATCGTCCTGGGCCTTGCACTACTCACCCCGTCCGGGCTCACCGCCGGACTCCTGCATCTGCTGAATCACGCGCTGGCCAAGGGTGCCCTGTTCATGGCACTGGGCTGCCTCTACTACCGCCTGGGCTCGATGGCGCTGCCTGCACTGGCGGGCGCTGCGCGCGAGATGCCGCTTTCGGCAGCCGCCTTCGTGATCGCCGGACTCAGTCTGATCGGCGTGCCGCTCACGGCGGGCTTCATCAGCAAATGGTATTTGCTCTTGGCCACCTTGGAGCAAGACCAGTGGCTGCTCGCCGGCATCATCGTCGTGGGTTCGTTGCTGGCCTTGGGCTATGTATGGCGCGTTATCGAGCAGCTTTATTTCCGCGATTCGCCTCACGATCGCCCGGCCGTCCGGGAAGCACCATGGTCCCTGCTGATTCCCACCTGGACGGTCATCGCCGCCAACGTGTATTTCGGCATCGACAGCCATCTGACGCTCAGCCTGGCTGAGCGCGCGATGCAGGCCTTGATGGAGGCGGCGCCGTGACTGCTGAACACGCCTTGGCGTTGGCCATTTTCGCGACCCCGCTTGCCACGCCGTTGATCGCAATGGCCCGCAACCACCCCAACCTGCGCGAAACGGTGACCCTGGCCACGGCCGCGGGGCTGTGGCTCGCCGTCATTGCGATCGTGTCTGCGGTGCACGGAGGTAGCCAACCTGCGCTGCAGGTGGCACAGATACTTCCCGGCATGGCGCTGGCATTTTCGGCCGAGCCTTTGGGTGCCCTGTTTGCCCTGGTCGCCGCCACGCTCTGGATCCCCACGGCGATTTACGCCATCGGCTATATGCGCGGGCATCACGTCCCAAACCAGACTCGGTTTTTTGCCTGTTTTCCATTGGCGCTCGCCAGCGCGATGGGCATCGCCTTTGCCGACAATCTGTTCACATTATTTGTCTTTTACGAACTGCTGACGCTCTCCACCTATCCGCTGGTCGCTCATGCCGGCAACGAAGCAGCCCAGCGCGGGGCGCGCACCTATCTGTTCCTGCTGATGGGCACCTCCATCGGCTTATTGTTGCCGGCGCTCATCTGGACGGCCATGGCGACAGGCACCTTGGAATTCCGGCCCGGTGGAATTCTCGCTGGCCATCTGCCGCCCCACAGCGCGGCAATACTCTATGCCCTGTTTCTGTTCGGCATCGGCAAGGCCGCACTGATGCCGTTTCACCGCTGGTTACCGGGTGCCATGGTGGCGCCCACACCGGTCAGCGCATTGCTGCATGCCGTGGCTGTCGTCAAGGCAGGCGTATTCACAGTGCTGAAAGTGACCTACTACATTTTCGGCCTGGAATTTCTGCAGGAAACCGGAGCCAGCACTATTTTGGCTTACGTTGCGGGCTTTACCTTGGTCGCGGCTTCGTTGGTCGCGCTGACTCAAGACAATCTCAAAGCCCGGCTCGCCTACTCTACGGTCAGCCAACTTTCCTACATCATTCTCGGGGCTGCCACGGCCACTGCCGCGGGCATCATGGGCGGCGGACTGCACATCGTCATGCATGCTTTCGGAAAGATCACGCTGTTCTTCTGCGCCGGCGCAATCTTGGTCGCCGCACATAAGAGCCGAGTGAGTGAGCTGGATGGACTGGGACGCCGCATGCCGCTGACCTTTGCCGCATTTGCCATTGCGGCCGTCAGTGTGGCGGGGCTACCGCCAGGTGGGGGTACCTGGAGCAAATGGCTGCTCGCCACCGCCGCGATGGAAGACCAACAGCCGCTGTTACTGGCTGCCCTGTTATTCAGTACCTTGCTGAATCTGGCCTATCTGATGCCGGTCGTGGGACGGGCCTTCTTCCGGCCCTTGCCGGCAGGAAGCGCCCCAGGCATCAGCGAAGCACCCCTGGCCTGTCTGCTGCCGTTGTGCTTCACGGCCCTGGCCACACTGGCCTTGTTTTTCTGGCCTGATCCCATCCTTGCACTCCTGAGCCCACTGCACCCAGGGGTCTTTGCACTGGGACCATGAGGGAGAAATCCGAAGGCCGCTCCGCTCTCATGTGTCGTGTTCATCGCGCAACCGACCGCTTTGCGTATGTTCACGATTCCCGGAAAGCCGGCCATGCCGCAGCCTTCGGCATGCCCTCATTTTCTTGTACCGATCAATTCTTGTACCGATCAACGATGCCCCACCATGGAAATCACCCTTCACCTCTCCCAACTCCTTGCGATGTTTGGCGCCATGGTGGTACTCGCTGCAGCCCCGAGCGTCAGCGTACTGACCGTAATGACGCAGACGACGAATTTCGGCTTCCGGCTGGGTGCTTGGCTGGTCCTGGGTGTCGTAACCGGCGATATCGTGTTCATTTTTCTGGCGACATTCGCCCTGACACTGTTGACGGACCGGCTGGGGACGCTGTCAGATTTGTTGCGATATGCCGGCAGTGGCTATCTCATCTGGCTCGGAATCACCCATTGGCGGCGTGTGGGATTGCCGGCCGAAGCGATCCGAACGCACCCACCCGGCCGGGCTGCGAGCTACCTGGCTGGCCTGCTGATCACCTTGGCAGACCAAAAGGCAATCCTGTTCTATCTGGCATTTTTTCCGGCCTTTTTCGATCTGGCGCGCGTTACTCCGGTCGACCTCGCCCTGGTGATCCTGATCTGTGCACTCGCCGTCGGCGGAACCAAGCTTGGATACGCTGCTACCGCACATGTGACGGGCAGAATGATCGGCCAAGGCATGCGCACCGGGTTTCAAAGACTTGCCGCCTGCAGCATGATGCTGGCCGGTCTCGCAATTCTGCTGCTGGAATGAATCACCAGTGCCCCGGCATTCGGCCCGTCAACAGACTGCCGCTCCGATCGTGTCGGGCACGGCTTGCGGCATAACGCGCGGGGCGCTAACGAATCAAGCCATGAGCCGAATCCGATCCGATCGACATTGCACCGCTTATCATTGGAGTACATGAGCCATGGGTCACGACACGCTGCCTTGGCATCTTCCCCCCGGTTGGCCGTTGATTCTGGGCGCCCTTGTGCTTGCAGGATGTCCACGCCGCCTGCGTGCCTGGCTGTTGCCGATACCCGCCCTGCTGGCCTTGATGCATCTCGATCAATTCAACAGCGGGACATTCGGTCAAGTATCCCTGCTCGGAAAGACCTTGGTCACGGCACGCCTGGATGCATTGTCTGCGCCTTTTGCTTGGCTGTTTGGATTTGCGGCGCTGGCAGGCAGCATCTATCTGCGCAGCAGCCCGCGTCGCCTTGAAATCGCCGCAGGCCTGGCTTATGCCGGTACCGCGATCGGAGCGATTTGTGCCGGTGACTTCATCACCCTGTTTCTTTATTGGGAACTGACGGCGCTGGCCTCGACATTGCTGCTGGTTCGAACTGGCGCCGCACCCGATTATGGCGTGGCCCTGAGATACCTCGTGATCCAGGTCATCTCCGGTGTACTCCTGATGGGCGGTGCGGTCGTCCATGTCCAGGAGACCGGGTCGCTTGCATTTGATGCCTTACCCCTCGGAACCGGCGCCCATGCATGGCTCCTTGCCGCTTTTGCCATCAAGGCGACGTTCCCGTTGCTGCACGGCTGGGCGATTGAAGCCTACCCTGCAGCCTCCCCTGCCGGCACCGTGTTCTTGAGCGCATTCACGACCAAGCTGGCCATTTACACCCTGGCCCGCGGCTTTTCCGGCACCGAAGCGCTGATCCCCATCGGTGCAGTCATGATTCTCTTCACCCTGATTCAGGGGCTGCGGGAAGACGATCTGCGGCGGACCCTGGTCTACGGCCTGATCAATCAGCTGGGCTTCATGATCATCATGATCGGCATCGGCACACCCCTCGCCCTGAGCGCAGCCGTGGCACATGCCATCAGCCATGTGCTGTACAGCGGGCTGTTGTTCATGGCACTGGGCGCCGTTCTGCAGTCCGCCGGGACTACCCGAATCAGCGAATTGGGCGGACTGGCGCGGCAGATGCCCTGGACATTCGGCTTTTGCCTTCTCGGCACGCTGGGCATGGCCACCCCGCTGTTTGCCGGCTTCGCCAGCAAGTCACTGATCCTTGCGGCGGCCCATGAAACGCATCAGCCGATGCTGTGGGAACTACTCATGGCGGGATCGGTGGGCATCTTCATCATGGCCGGACTCAAGCTGCTTTATCCCGCCTTCCTGGGACCGCAGCGCCAGCACCGAAAGATCAACGACGCGCCGCGCGCCATGCGCATGGCCATGCTCCTCAGCACTCTGGGGCTTCTGCTGCTAGGCTGTCGTCCCAACCTGCTCTATCAGATCCTGCCCTACCCGGTGGACTACTCGCTTTACACGGTGGCACATGTGGTCGAACAGTTGGTGCTGCTCACCTCGGCCACGCTGATCTTCGCCCTACTGATGCGCTGGGGAATCTGGCCACGCCAAACCGCCATGGTTTGGGATGTGGATACCCTGCAACGGGCCGTTCCGAGCCATTGGCTTGCTTACCAGCAACGGATCCAGGATGGCCTTGCTGGCCTGATCCGGGCAATCGCTGCCGTGGGCGGGATCGTTTCGAGGCGGCTTCGCCAGGATCAAGGCGAGGAATCCGCGCTGGTCCGGCACTGGCAGACCGGGAGCATGGCCCTGTGGGTAGCCATTTTTCTGTCCGGCTATCTGCTGCTGTACTTTTTCTGACCTAATCGGCTGGGGTCGATTCCAACTGCCGCCATAGACAACGGCCTGCGCTGGCCTTGTCCAGATCGGCCAGCATGCGTTCGTGCGCTGCAAGCTCCTGCTCGTCGAGCACAGTGACCACCCAACGCCCCTGTTCCGGCCGATGCAGCGTGACCGGCCCCGACTCGCGGTTCAGTGCATCAACGGCCATGGACTGGCCTTCAAGCGACAGAACCACCTGACCGCCTGTCATGGCCAGATAGACCTCGGCCAGAATTTGCGCGTCGAGCAACGCGCCATGGAGCTGACGCTGGCTGTTGTCGATTTGGTAGCGCTTGCACAAGGCATCGAGCGAGTTGCGCTGCCCCGGATGCCGCTGGCGCGCCATGACCAGGGTATCGATCACGTCGAGGCGCCGCTCCAAGGCTTCGATGCCCTGCCGGCAACGGGCCAGTTCAGCATTCAGAAAACCCAGGTCGAAAGCGGCATTGTGGATGATGAGGTCGGCATCACCCAGAAAATCGAGCAAGGCTCCCGCCACCTCGCCGAACCGGGGCGCATCAACCAGCTGCTCGAGGGTGATCCCGTGTACTTCGATCGCACCCGCGTCGATCTCGCGATCCGGGTTCAGATACTGATGAAAGGAGCGTCCGGTCAGCCGGCGGTCAATGAGTTCGACACAGCCGATTTCGATGATCCGGTGGCCCTCATCAACACTCAGGCCCGTCGTTTCCGTATCCAGAACGATCTGTCGCATCAGACGCCGCTCGCCGATGCCGGCCGGTCTACCCGCAACGCATCGATGGCCGCATTGGCGAGCGCATCGGCACGTTCGTTTTCGGGATGTCCTGCATGCCCCCGCACCCAATGCCACCGGATGTGGTGACGTTGTTCGAGCGCGTCGAGCAGACGCCATAGATCCTCGTTCTTGACCGGATCCCGACTTGCGGTGCGCCATCCACGACGCTTCCAGCCTGCCAGCCATTGCGACATGCCATCGCACAGATAACGAGAGTCCGTGTACAAATCGACGTCACAGCGCTCCTTCAGTGCGGACAGCGCAGCGATCGCGCCCGTCATCTCCATGCGGTTATTAGTGGTGTGCGGCTCACCCCCCTGCAACTCGCGCTCATGGTCCCCGAAACGCAGGATCGCGCCCCAGCCTCCCGGACCGGGGTTACCCCGACAGGCGCCGTCGGTGAAGATCTCGACTTGCTTCATGCATCCTTTTCCGAAGTGGTATTGACGGGCAATGCGGAACCCAGCCGACCGGCTGGCACCAACCGCGGCACCCAGCGCCGCCGTCGGCGTAGGGGCGTCAGTGTGCGAACGCGCTTGCGCGCCACCAAGATATACCCGCCGCCTGTCCACGGCGCGAACCGTGCCTTCCACCGATGCCAAGGGAAGATGTCGGTGAGCAACTGGCCATGCGCCAATGGCAAGCGGTGCAGTCCGTAACGCACGTCGGTAACATCGTAGCCGAGCAACGACAACCAATCCCGAACGCGGTGTTCACTGATCAGACGCCGTGTACGCGGCACGACCCGCCCGGATCGACTCAATCTGACGCGCAGCCCCCAGCTGCTGTACGGATTGAACCCGACGACCACCAGGCGACCCTCACCGATGAGCACCCGATCGATTTCACGCAGCAAAGGATGCGGATGCGGCACCTGTTCCAGCAGGTGCGACAGCACGACCACGTCGACGCTTTCTGTGGCAATGGGCAAATGGTGCGGATCGGCCTGAACATCGACCGAGCCCACATACGCATTTTGACTTGGCGAAATCACGAAGCAGCGATGCAGCTGATCGTCCTGCCGCGGGAACAGGCGCTTACCCGACCATTCTCCGAGCTGGAGACCAAAGCTTCCATACATGCCTTCAAGCCCACCGGACAGCAATGCATTTTCGGAACTCCGGACATAGCTGCCCAACGGGGTCTCCCACCAGGCACCCAGAGCCTGGCCTTTGCTGGTTACAGATTGCCTGGCCATGCCAACCTCCTTTCCCGCGTCATGAACTATCTTACCCCACCCTTGCCTTGACCCGCGCCAATCAAGCTGACACGATATCGGCCATGCTGCGCGTTCACGCCGTCAGAGCATTCAGTGACAACTACATCTGGGTGTTGGCGGATACCGACACTCATCAGTCTGTGATCGTCGATCCCGGCGATGCTTCTCCCGTGCGCGCGTTTCTGGATCAGAACGCCTACCACGCAACGGCGATCTTGGCGACACATCACCATCCGGATCACGTGGGCGGCATCCCCAAGCTCGCCTCCCCCGAGGTTCAGGTGATCGGTCCCGCCCAGGAAAAGATTCCCGGCAAGACCCACAGCGTGAGCGACCAAGAGAACTTCGTTCTGCCCGGCTTGGACCTGGATGTACACGTTTTGGAAATTCCCGGTCATACGCTGGGGCATGTGGCATTCTACGTTCCGCAGCTCAGCGCCTTGTTTTGCGGCGATACGTTGTTCGGCGCCGGCTGCGGCCGTTTGTTCGAAGGCACCGCCGATCAGATGCATCGTTCGCTGCAACGTCTTGCCGCACTTCCGGGAGATACCCTAGTGTATTGCGGCCATGAATACACCTTGGCCAACTTGAAATTCGCACTCGCAGTCGAGCCCGACAATCCTGCCTTGGCTAGTCGACGCGACAGTGATCAAGCGCGGATCCACCAAGGGCAACCCACGTTGCCCAGCCGCTTGGCCGACGAGCTTCAGACCAACCCGTTCCTACGCGCAGAGGTCTCGGCTGTTCACGCCGCAGCCGAGCGGCATGCCGGCCGTCCACTGCATGACGCAACTGCTGTTTTCGCTGCATTGCGCCACTGGAAGGACCATTTCAACGCATGAACCGTCCTGGCAAACGTCGCGATTCCTTTTTGAAAGCGGCCCGAGAGGGGATTTCTGAACCCCGACTATCCGCAGTCCCGACCTGGATACTCATCAGTGGGGCGTGTCTTACCCTGTTCGGTTGCAGTGGACACCAACCTCCCTCATCCGCTGGCCTGGCTGAATCAGCCAAACTCCGAAACGCACCCATCGTCGCCGCCCCAACTGCGAAGGTCGTAAAGGCTGCACCGGCGACGCAGCATTCACGCAACGGCACGGCGATCGAAAGCGCCGCCAAGCAGTTCATTCAGCCATCGCTGGACAAGCAGTCCGAGTACGACGAAGCCACTGCCCATCATCCGTCGACTGTCGGTGCGCAACATACACGGATGATCTGGCAACGGCTTCAAAGCGGCTTTTCATTGGATTTCGATGACACTCAGGCTGTTCGTCAGGAGCTCAACGCGCTCGGAACACGCACCATCGAGCGGCGCTTGGCACAATCATCCGAATACCTTTATCTGGTACTCGACGCGGTGGAACGCCGTGGCTTGCCGTCGGAAATCGCGCTGCTGCCCCTCGTGGAGAGCGGCTACAATCCCAGCGCCGTATCACCGGGCAAAGCTGCGGGACTGTGGCAGTTTCTCCCCGGAACCGCTCGCAACTTCGGCTTGACACTATCCCATGGCTACGATGGGCGTCATGATATTGTGGCCTCGACGCACGCCGCCCTTGATTACCTTGAGTATCTGGGTGATCTATTTGGTGGGGACTGGTTGCTCGCCCTGACCGCCTACAATACGGGCGAAGGGAACGTGCAGCGCTGGATGCGGAAAAATCGCACCGAAGGGAAACCGATCGAATGGTCCGCATTGCCGGTCCCCGATCAGGTTCGCCGCTACATTCCGCGCCTGATCGCCATGCGCGAGGTCATCGAGAATGCCAAGCGCTATGGGGTCGAACTTCCGGACATTCCCGATCGTCCGGTTCTAGACAGCATCGATGTCAAGGGCCGGCTGGATCTGGCTGCGGCGGCTGCGGTAATCGACCTCACGCCCTCGCAGATCTTGCGCTACAACCCGGGCATCCAATCCCGGACGATCGCGGCACTGCCTGGTCCCTTGCTCCTGCCTGCGGTCCATGCGAAGCGCCTGAAAGACTACCTCGATAGCGGGAATGCCACTCCGGCCGCCTCGATCACCGAAGATGTCGCCTCGCCACACCTGACGATCGATCCATCCCCGTCTTTGCGACAAGAAGCCGCGCGGGCGCTTAATGAGCCTCGCATCGTCCATACCCGCGCTTCCCCAAAGACACATACGGTTCGCAGCGGGGAATCGCTGTACGTGATTGCCAAGACGCATCGCGTCGACACAGCGGACCTGGCCAAATGGAACAAGTTGTCCCCTACCGCCGTTTTGCAGATCGGCCAACAGCTGATGGTAGAGGATCCGCGCGCTCGCCCATCAACAAAACAGGACATAGCCGCCCAGAAGACCCTGAGCTACTCGGTTCGCGCAGGCGACTCGCTGTCGTCCATTGCCAACCGCTTTGGGGTCCGCGTCGATGACCTCGCGCTCTGGAACGGCATCAAGACCACGCATATCCTCCAAACGGGCCAACGGCTGATCGTTCGCATTCCTGCAAGGACATCACAAGAATCTGGCGCCGTATCCGGGTGATATCATGGTCACCCGTTACTGAGTGTCACAGCAAGGAAGAAAGCAAATGGGTTTTTTGAGCGGGAAGCGTGCTCTGATCGTGGGTGTGGCAAGCAATCGATCGATTGCCTGGGGTATCGCCAAAGCCATGCATCGGGAAGGTGCTGAACTTGCCTTCACGTATCAGGGCGAGAAACTGCAGTCACGCGTGACTGAGATGGCAGCCGAATGTGGTTCATCACTGTGCATCCCCTGTGATGTGAGTGACGATCAACAGATCGCGGCCCTGATCGACGCGCTCGGCAAGGATTGGGACGGCCTGGACATTCTGGTGCACTCCGTTGCTTTCGCGCCGCGTGAGCAGCTGGAAGGGCGATTTGTCGACAGTGTTACCCGCGAAGGCTTTCGGATGGCACATGACATCAGTGCCTACAGCTTCGTGGCCTTGGCCAAGGCCGCCTATCCACTGCTGAAGGATCGCAAGGGCGCGCTTTTGACCATGACTTATGCGGGCGCGGTGCGCGCAATTCCGCACTACAACGTTATGGGGCCGGCCAAGGCGAGTCTCGAGGCGAGTGTGCGTTTCCTCGCCCAGGATCTGGGGCCTGAGGGAATTCGAGTCAATGCTATTTCAGCAGGGCCGATCAAGACACTTGCCGCCGCAGGCATCAGCGGCTTCCGCGGCATGCTCGGAAAGGCCGAAGAAGCCTCACCGTTACGCCGCAATGTGACCATTGAGGAAGTCGGAAACGTCGGAGCGTTCCTCTGCTCGGATCTGGCCTCGGGAATTACCGGCGAAATCACCTATGTCGACGCCGGCTACAATATTTTGGGATTGATCGCCTGAGTTTCGGCTGGCGGATCAGTCTCCCTGCTCCCGTAGGCGATGTTCACGCACATCGGGAGATTCGATCAGAATCTCCTGTTCTCCCTCAAGCCGCGCAACCACCACGGCGCCGACAGTGTCCCCAAAGACATTGACCGCCGTCCGGCTCATATCCAGGATTCGGTCTACGCCCAGCACCAGCCCCAAAGCTTCTAGCGGCAGCCCGAGTACGGAAAGAATCATGGCAATGGACACCAGGCTCGCTGAGGGAATGCCCGCCACACCGAACGATGTCAGCAATGCAACGGCCAATACTAACGCCTGCTGGGCAAGCGTGAGGTCGATGCCATAGAGCTGGGCCACGAACAGAACCACTACGCATTCGAACAAGGCGGTGCCATCCATGTTCACGGTAGCGCCCAGGGGAAGCACGAATCCGGCCGTGCGACGACTCACCCCGGCGCGCCGCTCCAGACAGTCCATAGTGACCGGAAGCGTCGCTGCGGAAGAGCTAGTGGAAAATGCCATCAGAAGCGCCGGCATCATCGCCTGAAAATGGCGCCGAGGCGGCACCCGGGCGATCCAGCGAAGCAGCAGGGGCAGCGTCACCATCAGATGAATCAGCAATCCGGCCATGACAGTCGCCATGAACCACAACAACGGGCCTGCGGCAGAGAAACCAGTACGGGCGGTCATGGCGGCGATCAGCGCAAATATGCCAACGGGCGCCAGCCGCATGATACCGTCGGTGATTGCAAGCATCACTTGGTTCAATCCCGTCCAAAAGCGCACCTGGGTTTCCGCCGCTGCGCCGTGAAGTCGACGCAAAGCCAAACCAAACAAGAGGCTGAACAGGATCAAACCCAGCAACTGCCCCTCAACTGCCGCCTCGACAAGATTCGAAGGGACCAGTCGCTGCAGAAACAGTGCGATGTGTTGCTGTCCGGACAGCAAAGTCGGATCGAGATCGCCGGGAAGCGTCTGCAGACCGATCTGAGCCGCCAAGGGAACGCCATTGAGTTCGCCAGGGCGAATCCAATTGGCCAGGACAATTGCAACGGTCACCGCGATCAGGCCTGTCGCGATATAGAAGACCAAGGTCGTCCAACCCATGCGCCCCAAGGGTGAACGGCTCCCTTCCTGATTCAACCCAGCAATGATGGATGCCATGATCAGGGGGATCACCAGCATCTTGAGCGCGCTCAGAAAAAGCTGTCCGACCTGCGCAAGCCCTTCACCCAAGGCCGGCCCAATAAGCCCCTGCTCACCCGCCAGAAGCGGACCGACCGCCGCCCCCGAGATCAGGGCAACCAGGATCTGGATGTGTGACGGCCAGCGTAGCGGATTCCGCATAAGCCCGGTCTAGAGTCGATCGGGGTAGGTGGTGACCTTCACCGTCTTCTTCAGCGCCTCGAGATAGAGCGCCAAGACCTGATCACCGCGCACCTCCGAAACCCGCTTGCGCATCTTATCCAGTGTGGCTTGGTCGACTGCCCGGGCATCGCCATCCTTGACCTCACGCACCAGGATCAAGAGACGATCATCGTTCGGCAAAATCACCCGCTCATAACTCAGCTGCCCGTCCTCCGGTGGAGCCAGAGCGAAGGCTTTGGTCGTGACTTCGACCGGAAGATTCTTCCCGCCTTGCCGGTCAATCCAACCGATTTCACGGTAGTTCCCTTTGATTTCGGCTGCGGCCTCCGCAGGTGAACTCCCTTCAGATAATGCCTGTTCCGCCTGTTGAATTTTCTGATCTGCCAGCTTGATGGCTTCGGCCTTCAAATAGGCTTCACGAACCTGAGCGTGGATTTCCTTCAACGGAGGTACCCGGCTCGGCTGATGATCCTCCAGGCGAACAACCACCATAGAATCCTCATCCAATTGGATGAGCGCGCTGTTCAGCCCATCCTTGAACACCTCTTCTGAGAAGCTGGCCTCGCGAAACCGAGGCGAGTTGGCTGGCGCGTCACCCACATCACGGGTGAACCAGTCCGTCGTCTTGATGGGCGAATTGGCCAGCTTAGCCACCGGATCGAGGGACGATGGCTGCTCGAAATTGACGGTTTCGATCGTTTCGATCAGCTCGTTCCAACGTGCACTCAGCTGCTCGTTGCGATATTCCTCAAGCAGTTTGCCACGTAGCTGTTCGAAGGACTCCTGCTTTCCGGCCTCAACCGAATCGATCCAGAGCAGGTGATACCCATCCGGGCTCTTGATGGGACCAACGGGCTCTTTCGGCTCCGCCATGTATGCCGCCTGGTCAAGAGTCGTCGGCAGCATGCCGGGCTCAACCCAACCCAGATCCCCACCCTTCGAAGCGCTGCCGGAATCCTCGGACTTCTCCCGAGCGAGCGTTGCGAACGACTCAGGCGATTCCTTCAACCGCTGGGCTAGCGCCTGAGCCGTTGACTCGTCTTTCACCTGAATGTGGCGAACACGACGCCGCTCAGGGGTGCCAAAGCGATTTTTCTCTCGCTGATACAGCTCGCGCAGCGCTGTTTCATTCGGCTGGATCTGCTCGGCCAATGCTTCGCGCTCTACCCGCACATAGTTGACGCGAACGCGATCCGGGGTTTCGAACAAGGCCGTATTCTGTTGGTAGAACGCTTCAAGCGCAGCGTCCGTCACCGTCACCTGCGACGTGAGGGAGGCCAGCGTGACACCCATCACCGCGATGTCCCGCTGCTGCTCGGTTAACTCTACTACACCTTCCAGCTCTTTCGGGGTCACAAAGGCCGTATTGCGGACCCCCGCCCTGACTTGTTCAGTCAGCAAAGACCCGCGAAGCTCGTTTTCAAACGCCGCAGGCGAATATCCCCGGGCCTGCAGCCATTGCTGATAGACCGATGGCGAAAACTCACCGTTTTCCTGAAAGGTGGGCAGTTGGTTGATTGCCTCGGCCAACTGGGCATCAGTAATCACCATCCGCTGCTGAATCAAGTGCTGGCGCAGGGACGCATCGGCAATCATGGCATCCAGTACCTTGCGCTTGAATGCGGCCTCATCGACCATTTCGGGCCGAAACGCATCGCCATAAAGGGACTGAACCTGACGATATTGCTGCTGATAGAAGCGACTGAATTCATCGGCCGTGATCGTGCGCGCACCGACCTTCGCCACCGCATTGCCTGTCGGGCCAGTGAAATACGAATTGATTCCCCATAACGCAAAAGTGAGCGCGATAAAACCCAGCAGCAGGAAGCTCAACAGGCCTTTGGAGCGCTCGCGAATGAACTGCATCATCAGTGGCATCCCTCAGCTTTTCTAGTTAAGGAGTATAAGACCGGGAGAAACGACAGGCGTTCTTGTGGGGAAGACGTTCACCGAACCTCGAAAGACCGGGAAGTATGGAACCTGGAGTTGACAAAAAAAAGGGCGCTTGTTGGCGCCCTTCACAATATGGCGGAGTGGACGGGACTCGAACCCGCGACCCCCGGCGTGACAGGCCGGTATTCTAACCGACTGAACTACCACTCCTGAAACTTTTCCCGGCTGGTGGGTGCTGAGGGACTTGAACCCCCGACCCTCGCCTTGTAAGGGCGACGCTCTACCAACTGAGCTAAGCACCCTGGAAAGCTGGCTAGTTTATAGCATCCTTAAGCGTTTTACCAGCCTTGAAGGCAGGAGATTTGCTGGCCTTGATCGAAATCGTTTCGCCGGTTTGCGGATTACGGCCCGTGCGGGCTGCACGCTCTCGCGTCCCAAAGGTCCCAAAGCCCACAAGCGAGACCTGTTCCCCCTCTTTAAGGGCGTCCGTCACGACATCGACGAACGCATCCAAGGCCCGTGTCGCCTCTGCCTTGCTCAGATCAGCCTTGGCGGCGATCTCCTGAATTAACTGAGTTTTATTCATACCGCATAATTCTCCTAGATTTCTTGACCCTGCCGCATCCAAGCGCAATGCGGGAATTCAGTCGGTTCCTACCCGGATGGAAAAAGGCTTACCCGAATCAGGCCATGCTGTCGAACTGAGAGCGTTCTTTATAGCAATCCCTGAAAATCCGTGTCAATCGCGGTGCTTTGGGCTGCTCAGCTCAATTTTGAGCACCGATCCCTTTTTTTGACCTCGAAATCCAAGAATTTGCAAAATTCCCACCGTTCAATGAGACCGCAGCGCAGACTCTCCACTTCCGGTTTCCTTCATCGGGACGATACCCCCCACCCCGGTCTCCTCCGGCATGGGCAAACGGGACAATGCCCGCTCAAGCACCTCGTCGATCCAGCGCACCGGAACGATCTCGAGATCCGATTTCACGTTTTCAGGGATTTCAATCAAGTCCTTGGCATTCTCGTGAGGGATCAACACGGTCTTGATGCCGCCGCGATGAGCGGCAATCAGCTTTTCCTTCAATCCACCAATGGCCAGGACTTCACCCCGCAAGGTGATCTCGCCCGTCATGGCGACCGAGGAACGCACGGGAATACTCGTCAGCGAAGAGACCAACGCGGTGACCATCCCGATGCCTGCACTCGGACCATCCTTCGGAATGGCACCTTCCGGCATATGCAGGTGAATATCCTTTTTCTGATGAAACTCGGCATCAATCCCCAGAGAGGCTGCCCGCGAACGCACAACCGTCAACGCTGCCTGAATCGACTCCTGCATCACTTCACCCAGAGAGCCCGTATGGATCAACTTGCCCTTGCCGGGAACCACCGCTGACTCAATAGTGAGCAATTCGCCGCCGACCTCGGTCCAGGCCAGTCCCGTGACGCGACCGATTGCATCATCCTGCTCTGCAAGTTCGTGGCGATAGCGGGTTACCCCAAGGAAATCAACCAGATTCGCCGAAGTAACTTCCACACCTTTCAGGCTCGAATCGAGCGCCAGACGCTTAACCACCTTGCGGCAAATCTTGGCGATTTCCCGTTCCAGGTTACGAACACCGGCCTCGCGCGTGTAGTGCTGGATGACATGGCGCAGCGCCTCTTCACTCAGACTCAACTCCGCCTCGGACAGGCCATGCTTTTCCCGTTGGCGCGGCACAATGTGCTGCTGGGCAATATGCAGCTTCTCATCCTCGATATACCCCGCCAGTCGAATCACCTCCATCCGGTCCAGCAGCGCAGCCGGAATGTTGAGCGTATTGGCGGTGGCCACGAACATCACATCGGACAGATCGAAATCGACCTCCAGATAATGGTCGTTGAAGGCGTGGTTCTGTTCAGGATCAAGCACCTCAAGCAAGGCAGAGGCCGGATCCCCGCGAAAATCCATCGCCATCTTGTCCACTTCGTCCAGAAGAAACAACGGATTACGGCTTTCCACCTTGGAAAGGTTCTGCAGAATCTTCCCCGGCATGGAGCCGATGTATGTGCGGCGGTGGCCTCGAATTTCGGCCTCATCGCGCACCCCACCCAACGCCATGCGGGTAAACTTCCGGTTGGTCGCGCGCGCGATACTCCGTCCCAGCGAGGTTTTCCCGACACCCGGCGGCCCGACCAGGCACAGAATTGGACCCTTCAGCTTGCGAACGCGCTTTTGCACGGCAAGATACTCGATGATCCGTTCCTTCACCTTTTCAAGGCCATAGTGATCCTCGTCCAGCACCCGCTCGGCACGAGACAGATCGGAACGCACGCGCGTTTTCTTGCTCCATGGCGCGGAGATCAACGCATCGAGATAATTGCGTACAACGCCCGCCTCTGCAGACATGGGGGACATCATGCGCAACTTGGCCAGTTCGGACTCAGCCTTTTGCTGCGCATCAGCAGACATTCCGGCCTGCTCGATCCGGCGTGCCAGCTCATCCATCTCGTTCCCGGGCGCATCCTCAAGCTCGCCGATTTCGCGCTGAATCGCCTTCATCTGCTCGTTGAGGTAATACTCGCGCTGGCTCTTTTCCATCTGTGCCTTCACGCGCCCACGGATGCGTTTCTCGATCTGCAGCAGATCAATCTCCGTCTCGATCAGTGCCATGACCCGTTCCAGCCGTCGGGCCACGTCCTGCAACTCGAGTACTTCCTGTTTCTGTTCGACTTTGAGCGACATGTGCGCCACGATGGTATCGGCAAGACGGCCGGCATCGTCGATCGCCGCCAAAGTTGTCAGGACCTCGGGGGGAATCTTTTTATTGAGTTTGACGAACTGATCACACAGATTGAGTACTGACCGGACCAACACCTCAAGTTCTCGGCTCTTCTCATAACCCATGTTGGCAACGGCACGATACTGGCCGTTCAGATACCCCTCCGCAGCCACATCGACATGCTCCAGCTGGGCCCGTCGCAAGCCCTCGACCAGTACCTTGACCGTGCCGTCCGGCAACTTCAGTAACTGCAAAATGGTGGCTTCGGCGCCCAGTTCGTAAAGATCTTCCCGAGCCGGATCATCCTTTTCCGCGCTGGTCTGCGCGACCAGAAGGACCTTTCGATCCCCCTCCATGGCCGCCTCGAGCGCTCGAATGGACTTTTCCCGCCCGACAAACAGCGGAATCACCATATGGGGATAGACCACCACGTCCCTGAGGGGCAGTAGCGGTGCCGTAAACTGGGGGCCTTCCGCCACAAGCGGCAGGGAATCTTCTGGCTTCATGCGTCATCACCTCACAGGGCCGCGCCCGGCACCACGGTACCGAAACAGCGAGCCATCGATGATTTCCGGATGGAAATCTGCACAATCGATATGGGGATGATCCTGAGCGGATTCAAGCCATCCCCGTCTATGCCTCATTCCACCGCGGCGGCCTGTTGGGAAGGCAGGTCGGGATTTTCGTTGCGATACAGGATGTAGGGCTTCGACTCACCCAGAATCGTCCCCACATCGACGACGACCTTGCGAACGTTGCTCATGGACGGCAATTCGTACATCACATCCAGCAATGCCGTTTCGAGAATCGTCCGCAATCCTCGGGCCCCAGTCCGTCGTTCCATGGCCTTGCGGGAAGCCGCGCGCAACGCCTCGTCGGTAAATTCGAGCTCGCATCCTTCCATTTCAAACAGCCGGCGATACTGCCGCGAAAGCGCATTTTTGGGCTCGACGAGAATCCGCATCAGTGCCGCCTCATCAAGCTCCTCAAGCGTGGCAACGACCGGCAGACGACCCACAAATTCGGGAATCAGGCCGTACTTGACGAGGTCATCAGGTTCCACACCGCTGAGCAAATGCCCTATTTCACGGTCCGAATCAGGGCGTTTGATATCCGCCGAAAACCCGATCCCACCGGTTTGGGTGCGGCGCGCAATCACTTTATCCAGACCAGCGAAAGCACCGCCAACGATGAACAGGATGTTGCGAGTGTCGACTTGCAGGAACTCCTGCTGCGGATGTTTACGACCGCCCTGCGGCGGAACAGACGCCATCGTGCCCTCGATCAGCTTCAAGAGCGCCTGCTGAACACCTTCCCCCGAAACATCCCGAGTAATGGACGGGTTATCCGACTTCCGGGAAATCTTGTCGATTTCATCGATGTAAACGATGCCGGTCTGAGCCTTCTCGACGTCGTACTCGCACTTCTGCAACAGCTTCTGGATGATGTTCTCCACATCCTCACCGACATAACCCGCTTCAGTCAGTGTCGTTGCATCAGCAATGGTGAATGGCACATTGAGAATCCGGGCCAGGGTTTCGGCCAACAGGGTTTTCCCCGAACCGGTCGGTCCGATCAAGAGGATATTGCTCTTGGACAATTCGACCTGATCCTTGCCGCCCCCCTTGACCTGGATTCGCTTGTAATGGTTGTAAACGGCAACCGCGAGGATTTTCTTGGCCGATTCCTGACCGATCACATATTCGTCCAGAACCTTCTTGATTTCCATCGGCTTAGGCAGCCGATTGCGGTCAGATTCAGCCTTATCCTGCAGTTCCTCGCGAATGATGTCATTGCACAGCTCGACACATTCATCGCAGACGAAGACCGATGGCCCGGCAATCAACTTGCGGACCTCATGCTGACTTTTCCCGCAAAAAGAGCAGTACAACAACTTGCCGCTCTCATTGCCTTTGCCGCGCGTGTCTTCGCTCATGTCAGAACCTCACCGTAAACCACTTGGCCATCATGGTTTTGCACCAATCGTGCCACAAATATAAATCTGCCCAAGCCCGCCTTATGCTTCGTCCTGCGGATTGTCGCGGTTGGTCAAAATAGCATCCACAAGGCCATAGGCCATGGCCTGCTCAGCGCTCATGAACCGGTCGCGATCGGTGTCCTGTGCAATCTGGGAAAGATCCTGACCGGTATGCCGGGCCAGGATGGCATTGAGTCGATCTCGAATGAGCAGGATTTCGCGGGCATGGATTTCGAAATCCGTAGCCTGTCCCTGAAATCCGCCGAGGGGTTGATGGATCATCATGCGCGAGTGCGGCAGGCAATAGCGCTTGCCTTTGGCTCCCGCCGCGAGCAGCACAGCGCCCATGCTGGCCGCCTGCCCGACGCAGATCGTGCTGACCGCCGGCTTGATGAACTGCATCGTGTCGTAGATCGCTAACCCGGCGGTCACCGACCCACCCGGCGAATTGATGTACAGGTGGATGTCCTTGTCCGGATTCTCCGATTCCAGAAACAGGAGTTGGGCGACAATCAGGTTCGCCATGTGGTCTTCAACCTGCCCCACAACGAAGATCAGCCGTTCTTTCAGCAAGCGCGAAAAGATGTCGAAGGCACGCTCCCCGCGCGGAGTCTGCTCCACCACCATCGGGACGAGGTTCGCCTGCGGGGACAACATGCTTTCGGAATGGGGCGAGGGCATCACATTTCCTCTCCTGCCGCGCTGTTGGCGCGGGACATCAACTCCTCGAAAGATGTGGCCACGTCAACCACATCCACTTTTTCCAGCAGGAGATCGACAACCTGATCTTCCAGGACGATCCCCTGGATGCGCTGCATCACTTCGCGGTTTCCGCGATAGGCTTGCGCCAACGCATCCGGCTGTTCATGGTTGGCAACCAGAGACTCGATCACACTATCGACCCGCGAGGGGTCAGGCTGAATCGCTTCCTGCTTGATCAACTCACCAACGATCAGACCCAGCGCCACGCGCCGCTGCGCACGATCGGCAAAGATTTCCCGGGGCAGCTGGTTACTTTGCTGCGTCTGTAGCCCCATGCGCTGCGCCATTTCCGACGCAAGACGGTCGACTTCCTGCTCAAGCAGCGCGCTCGGCACCGGAATGTCATGCAGCGACAGGAGAAGATCCATGACCTTTTCCTTGATCTGCGCGCGGACAGCCTGCTCGGCTTGCGCCTCGAGGCGCTCGCGAATGCGCTCTCGCAAAGTCGCAATCCCACCTTCTGTGACACCGGCCTGAAGCGCCAGTTCGTCGGTCAGTTCCGGCAGATGCTTTTCAGCCACCTCATGGACGGTGACCTTGAACACCGCCGTCTTGCCGGCCACCTCAGCGGATGGATAGTCCTCGGGGAAGGTCAGATCGATATCCAGAGTCTGCCCCGACGTCGCACCCAGCAAAGCGTTCTCGAAATCCGCCAGCAACCGTCCTGCCCCAAGCTCGATCTCAACGCTCTCGCCACGGTTTCCCGAGAACGCCTCGCCGTCGATGGTGCCCTCGAAATCCATCTTGATCCGGTCGCCCGACTGCGCCGGCCGCTCGACCGCATGGAAATGCGCCTGTTGTTCACGAATCTGACCCAGCACACGCTCGACGTCTTCCTCGCCAATCGTCACCTGGGGGCGCTCGAGCTTGTGTGACTCGACGGAGACCAATTCGATCTGAGGATAGACTTCCACCACAGCCGTATAGGCCAGATCAGCGCCGGGCGCCAAGGATTCAGCCTCGATCTGCGGCGACCCCGCGGGCTGCAGCCCCTGTTCCTGGATTGCGTTGGCATAGGACGTCCGCAGCACCTCCTCCACTACTTCCTGGCGCACCTGGTCGCCGTACTGGCGGCGGATCACCGAAATTGGGGCTTTTCCGGGACGAAAACCCTTGATCTTGGCACGCGGGCCCAACGAGCGCAGCCGATCCTCCACTTGACGATCCACTTCCTGGGCCGGAACCTGCACCCGGATCCGCCGTTCCAGGGCCCCGGTCACCTCTACTGCGCTCTGCATTCGTTCTTTCTCCAACGACAAATTCATTCATTGCAGGCTCGCCCACGAGCATGCATCCAAATCGCGTACCACCTGACCTGGTGCGAAAGGAGAGACTCGAACTCTCACGGGGCCAGCCCACTGGAACCTAAATCCAGCGCGTCTACCAATTCCGCCACTTTCGCTTCGACAAGGTCAACCTGCGCACACGGCGGCGATCCGCCGACATGCCTTCTGCGAGTATACATCAACCCCAAAAGCCACTAGGGGAACGGCGAAGCGATCCGGCGGCTGGAGGCCGCACCGCACGCGCTCTTGGGGAACCATTCTCGCGTAAAGCGTTTAGAATACGGCACCTTTCCAGAATCTTCAGAGTAATACGCCGCTCATGACTTCCTTCACCCCTTATACCGCGGTCGCCGGCGGCTTGCTGATCGGCGTCAGCGCCCTGATGCTCCTCCTGGCGATCGGCCGCATTGCCGGAATCACCGGCATCGTCTTCGGATTACTCCCCAGCCGACCCGGCGAACAGGGCTGGCGCTGGGCTTTCCTCGGCGGCTTGCTGCTCGGCACCCTGCTGATGCGCCCCATGGAACGCTTGGCATTCGAACCCCGCCAAGGCTTTCCTCTGCTGGCATTGCTGACAGCCGGTTATCTGGTGGGCTACGGCACCCGGATGGGCAATGGCTGCACCAGTGGACACGGCGTCTGCGGGCTGGGGCGGCGCTCCCCACGTTCGCTGGCCGCGACCATGACCTTTATGACTGTGGCCATGCTGACAGTGTTCACGCTGCGCCACGCTTTGAACATCCTGCCATGAGAGCGCTTGCAGCGGCATTCGTCGCGGGGCTTCTGTTCGGCATCGGCCTGTTCATGGCGCAGATGGTCAATCCGCACAAAGTCATCGCGTTTCTCAATGTGCGCAGCGACTGGGATCCGAGTCTCGCCCTCGTGATGGGCAGCGCGGTGCTGGTAACGGCCGTCGGCTTCCCCTTGGTATTCCGGCGGAGAAGCCCACTATGGGCGTCCACGTTCAGCCTTCCCGATTATCACGACATCGACCGCCGGCTGCTGGGTGGCGCCGCGCTGTTCGGCATCGGCTGGGGCATCGCTGGATACTGCCCGGGACCCGCGGTGGCGGCATTGCTGATCAATCCGGCCGAAGCCATTCCGTTTGTCGCCGCGATGCTGCTTGGCGCCTGGATGCAGTCACGCCGGACCCCTGGCTGAGCCGTCCACCAAGGTGGCAAACACGACATATCGCTCCGAGTTGTCGGATTGTCGACACGCCCATCAAGGCGACATCGACGCGTCATCCAGCCCGGCGATGTAGGTCTCGACCGCCACACCACGCAGTACCTGGGCCGCTGACCAGGCGACAGCCGCGCCGGCCCGGGCCTGCGTCAGACGCGCCTCCGATTCCAGAAGATCACGCTGCTGGCGCAGGAAATCCTCCAGAGACACCAGACCGACCCGCTGCAGTTCGGCCTGAACGTCGACCACCTCTCGGCGCGCCGTGGTTTCGACTGACAAGGCCTCGGCGTCGGCGCGGGCGCTTTCATAGGCCGACTGCAGCGCCGTCCAGTCTTCCTGCACTTGGCGATGCACCGCCTGCCGCGCATGCATCGCCGCTTCGGCCTGGGCCCGAGCCACGTCGACACGTTTCCAGCTCGCCGGGTCGATCGGTATCGTCATCCGCGCAGATACGCTCCAAGCGTCCGGGTCTGCGTTACCGCTGTCGAATTGCAGATACTCGCCGCGCGCGGCCAGTGCCGGCCACAAAGACCGGCGCAGCGCCTGCACCTGGGCGGCAGCCGAGTCCGCCTGCGCACCAGCCAGACCAATCGGCAACAGATTGCCCACCGGCTCGTCTCCCCACAGCGGGATGTCGATCGCATTCGTGGCTGGCAGCAGACGGCGCCCAATGGCTTCCTCCAGCACAGCCTGTTGCGTGGCGACCTGACCATCGAGGCGCACTTCATCCGATCGCAGACGAGCCAGCTCGGCCTGCGCCAGACGCAGCTGCGCAGTGGATGCCTGCTCGGTCTGAACCTGCGCCTGCACCCGCTCGACGGTCTGACCCACGCGTTCGCGCTGGACCGCGAGGACCTCGCGCTGGCTGAGCAGGGCCTGCAAGCGCACATAGGCCGAGGTTGCCGCATGCAGCTTCATCAAGGCCACCTGCCGTTCGGCCAACCGCGCCGCCGCCAGATCCGATTCGCCGGCCTGACGCGCCGCACCGATCGCCCCGGCCCAATCGACCGGAACACTGTAGGAAACCCCATAGGTCATCAGATCCCGCGCGAACGGGGGTCGCGCGAAGGCCTGCGGCGACAGCACCCCGACGAAGCGCTGATCCTCGTAGCGCGCAGCTTCGGCCATGACACCGCCCGAGCCCAGATAGCGCCGGGTCGCGGCCGAAACCTGCGCCTTTGCGGCCACGACCCGACTGGACGCCGCGGCCAGCGCCGGATGGGTCTGGGTCTCTCGCAGCATTGCGGCAAGCTCTCCCGCCCACACCGGGCTGACAAAAAATACCGCGACCCACAAGCTGGCATATCGCCGGCGCATGCGTTGTTTCCGCTTGTGCCGCCCCATGAGGGACAGCGCTCGGGCCGGCGTCCCGGGCGTAATGCGTTCCGCCGCGGGCGACACGGCAACCTCGATGGAGGTTGCGGGGGCGTGTGGCCCGCTGATCCATCTCCCGGCCTCCGGGTGACCGATCCGGCTCATGGCGCGACCACCATCTGCTCAAGCTGTTGCAGGTTGAGCAAGCCGGCTTGCTGGCGCACCAGCTGGCCGGCGCGAAACAAGGCGAAGTTCGGAATGCTGCGCACCCGGTATTGAGCCGCCAGCTCCGGCTGCTGCTCGGTGTTCACCTTCACGACCAGTGCCCGGCCCGCCAACGCTGCAGCGGCCTTGGCCACCTCTGGAGCGGCCATCATGCAGGGGCCGCACCACGGCGCCCAGAAATCGACCAGCACCGGCACCCGGGCGGATTCGACCACGGTGCGGAACTGGGCGTCATCGACCTCCAGCGGTTCGGCCAGTGCCGGCAGGGGCTGCCGACACGCGCCACATTGCCCGCGATCGGCCAGATGACGTTCCGGAACACGGTTTTTGGCGCCACAGTGCGGGCAGATGCGAATCATGCTCAATCTCCTCCCCGGGATGCAGGCCAGTGAACGAAAAATGCGCCCCGCAGATCACCGGCGGCATATCCCCGAGCCTGATCGTCCGGATAGTGTCGGGCCAGCGCCTGTTCGACTTGCGGGTCAACCGTGGCGCCGTGGCAGTTCAGGCAGATCGGTTGGGTCACGATGGCCTTGAGATAGCGGGCCTGGCCATCCCGCATGACCTCGAAGGACTCAGGTGGACGTTCGACGCCGGCACGTATCGCCTGATCGAATCGCTCCAAAACCGCACGCGCATCCGCATCCGGTTGATTGGCCGGGTTGCGCACCCTGAGCGCCGTGCGCCCGACCCGCGCCCCGGTTTCTGCAGACAGACGCGCGGCGATCGCCGGCGCTTCGCGCTGGCAGACAGCGATGGCCGCAACCGGCCCGCCGGCTGTCAGTGCCTGCTTGAGCCGCTGACCAAGGGTTTCCTGGAATCGCTCGACGATCTCGGCAGACTGCACACGGCGCGCATCCTCGGTTGCTGCAGTTGCGGCGACCGGAACCATGAGCCCGAGCAGGAACAGCACCATGGATTTCATACCAATCACCCTTTCAGACGCACGATCCCCAGCACCTTCAGCACATATTTCTCGAAGATGGGTTCGGAGTTGCCGGTTTTCATCTTGCGCAGGAAATACTTTTCAAAGGCAACTTTCGCCCAGTGCACCCACTTGCCCTGCTTCGCCCAGGTGACATTGCGCGGTGGAATCTGCGGCAGGGCCACGAACGCCACGCCATCGTCACCGAGATCGGCCAGACAGATCGCGTTCCAGGTGGCCTTATGGCCGGGTTCCCGCCCTTCGATGGTGTCCTTGATGTTGTGCACGATGGCCGTGACCATCGATTCGATCATGTATCCGGTCTTGGGTGCACCCGTCGGTACCGGCGTCGCTTCAACCGGTGGAATGGCCACGCAGACACCGGCCGAATAGATGTTCGGATAGGTCGGGTTGCGCTGATACGCATCAATCAACACGAAGCCGCGGGGATTGCACAGCCCCGGAACCGTCGCCACGGCATCAACACCCTTGAACGCGGGAATGAACATCGTATAGACGGAAGGCAGCTCGTGCGCCCGAATCGGCTCACCGCGCTCATCGTGTTCCGTAACCTTGACGTGATCCGCCTCCACAGCGTCAACCTTGGCGTTGGTGATCCACTTGATGTGGCGCTGACGCAGCTCGGACTCCAGCAGGCCCTTGGAGTCGCCGACGCCACCCAATCCCATGTGTCCAATGTAGGGCTCGCTGGTAACGAAGGTCATCGGCACCCGGTCCCGCATGCGGCGGCGACGCAAATCCGCATCGAGAATCATGGCGAACTCATAGGCGGGTCCGAAACAGCTGGCACCCTGTACCGCGCCCACCACGACCGGGCCGGGATTCCGCAGAAACGCCTCGTAAGCCGCGCCGGCCTGCTCTGCGTGGGGCGTGGTGCACACGCTGTGCGTATGCCCGGACGGCCCCAGTCCGGGAATTTCATCGAAGGCCAACTGCGGGCCTGTGGTGATCACGAGATAGTCGTAATCGACTGTCTGCCCGTCGGCCAGAGTCAGCTGGTTCGCCTGCGGATCCAGCGCAGTCACGGCCTGGGCGATGAAACCGATGCCCTTTTTCTCGACGACCGGGCGAATGGGCACCAGAACCTGCTCCGGCTTGCGCCAGCCCACGGTCACCCAAGGATTGCTGGGCGTGAACTGGAAATGCTCGGCGGCATTGATCAAGGTCACCGCATGCCCGGCACCCAATGCATTGCGCAACTCGTAGGCGGCAGGCATTCCACCAAGCCCTGCTCCGATCACGACCACATGTGCCATTGGAGTCTCCTCTGATCCACTGAGCGGGGATTTGCATCCGCCGGTGAACTTCATTATATTTTTCGAAACTTATTTAGCAATACCTAATTTAGGTTTAAATCATGAATAGCTGGCCGACCGACGTGACCCTGCCTTCAGCCGCCGAAATGAGCACGCATGCCCATACGGCCGCAGATCTGTTGAAGGCACTGGCCAACCCCCATCGCCTGCAGATTCTTTGCGCCCTGGCCGAGGGCGAGCTGTCTGTCGGGGCGCTGAACGCGCGGATCCCACTGTCGCAGTCCGCGCTATCCCAGCATCTGGCGGTCTTGCGCAAGGACGATCTGGTCGCCACCCGGCGCGAATCACAGACGATTTTCTATCGTGTCATGCCCGGACCAGCCCTCGACTTGATCCAGGTCTTGCATGCGCATTTTTGCGCGCCCTCATCATGATCAAAACTGAATCCCAGCCTGAGGCGCAGGCACACGTTCCGGCTGATTGGGTTTTCACGCCGCTTGCCACAAGGAGATCGTCATGACCCACACCGACTCCAACATCGATCGCTGGGTGCTGCGCGTCGCCGGTGGCATGGTGCTGCTGTCGCTCATCCTGTCACAGCTGCACAGCGGATACTGGCTGTGGCTGACGGCCTTTGTCGGGGCCAATCTTCTGCAATCCTCCTTCAGCGGTTTTTGCCCGCTGGCCGTGATTCTGAAACGCCTTGGCGTCCAGCCCGGCGCAGCCTTTTCCTTCTCAGGTCAAACCGACTGAGCACGCACTGCCACCCATCGCATCGAGAGACTGCCATGCCGACCGTCATGCGTTTTGGCCCGTTGCTGATCACACTGACCTTGCTGTCCGGTGCGACGATGACCGCACCCGCTGCTGCCGATCAGCCCGCACCGCTGAGCACCGTTGTCGCCGAAAGCGCCTCGGTCGCCCGCGAAGCGGCCTTCGATGGCACGCTGGAAGCCATCGAACAGTCCACCGTCGCCGCCCAGACCCGCGGTCGGGTGACGGAAATTCTCTATGACATCGGAGATCATGTAGAGAAGAACGCCGTCATCGTGCGCCTCACCGGAACCGAGCAGCGCGCGCAAACAGTCGCTGCCAAAGCAGTCTTGGCCGAAGCCCGGACCCGACTGGCCGAAGTGCAGCTCACTTATGCGCGGATCAAGGCGGTCTATGACAAGAAGCTGATCGCCAAGGCCGATTACGACAAGGCGGCGGCGGACCTCAGCGCCGCCCGCGCTCGGGTCGATGCCGCCCGGGCCGCGCTCGATCAGGCGCGCGAGGATCTCGGCTACACCGTAGTGCGCGCGCCCTATCCCGGCATTGTCGTGGCCCGGCTCGTGCAGATCGGTGAAACCGTAGCGCCGGGCAAGCCCCTGATGACCGGCGTTTCGCTGGAGCGTCTGCGCGCCGTGGTGGCGATCCCCCAGCAACATGTCGGCCCGCTGCGCAAGCATCGAAAGGCACGCATCATCCTCCCTGACGGCCGTTCGCTGCCTGCCGAGTCGATTCGTTTTCCGCCGACGGCCGATCCGCTGACCCACACCTTTCAGGTCCGTGTCGATCTGCCCAGCGGCGATTACGGCGCTTTTCCGGGCACGCTGGTCAAGATCGCGTTCGTCAGCGGAGAAGACAATCGGCTGCTCATCCCGGAAACCGCACTGCTGCGTCGCGGCGAGCTGACCGGTGCCTATGTGGTGGACGAGCAGGGCCGGATCGAGCTGCGCTATCTGCGCGTTGGAACGCCAACCGCCGAGGATCGGGTGCCGGTGCTGGCGGGACTCGATGCCGGTGAACGGATTGCGACCGACCCGATCGCCGCAGCCATCGCCTACAAGCAGACTGATCGGCGCGAGGAAACCCGATGAACGGTCCTGAGCCGGTGCGACTGGGGATTTCGGGACGCATTGCCCAAGCGTTCCTGCAATCGGAAATCACACCGCTACTGGCGCTGACCGGCCTCCTGCTCGGTCTGTTCGCGGTGTTGATCACTCCCCGCGAAGAAGAGCCGCAGATCGACGTCACCTTCGCCAACGTCTTCATTCCCTATCCCGGCGCTGCGGCGGCCGAGGTGGAATCACTGGTCGCCACGCCGGCCGAACAGATCATCTCGGAAATCCAGGGCGTCGAGCACATCTATTCGGCCTCGACCCCCGGGATGGCGGCGCTGACCGTCCAATTCAAGGTAGGCGAACCGCGCACCGAGGCCATCGTCCGCCTCTACAACGCGTTTTACTCCAATCAGGACTGGCTGCCGCCCAAGGCCGGGGTCGGCCAGCCGCTGATCAAACCCAAAGGCATCGACGATGTCCCGATCGCCGCCGGAACGCTCTGGAGCGAGAACCCCGACATCACCGCGGCCGACCTGCTGCGCATCGCTCGCACCGTGGAAACCGAAATCCAGCGCGTACCGGGCACTCGCGACATTGACATCATCGGCGGACCGGAACGGGTGGTTCGCGTGGCCTTCGATCCGACCCGCCTGGCCGGCTACAACCTATCGCTGGACGATCTGCGGCGGGCGCTGGCCGCCACCAATGCTTCCAGCGACGCCGGCAGCTTGGTCGACGGCAACAACGAAGTCCTGGTCCAGGCCGGCACTTTCCTGACCACGCCCGAGGAAGTGGCCAATCTCATCGTCGGTGTTCACGACGGGGCGCCGGTCTTCCTGCGTGAGGTGGCCCGGATCGAGGAAGGCCCCGATCAGCCCGTTCAATATGTGACCTACGGCATCGGGCCGGGCCATGGAGATGCCGCTGCCACCGGCCGACGCTACCCGGCCGTCACCCTCGCCGTGTCCAAAAAGCCGGGCGAAAACGCGGTCGACGTGGCCCGGGCGGTAACCGACCGCTTCGAGCAGATGCGCGGCATCTACTTCCCCCAGGGCGTCCACGCGACCATTACCCGAAACTACGGCGAAACCGCGCAGGAAAAAGCGCAGACGCTGATCAAGAAGCTGATCTTCGCCACGGTCTCGGTGGTGCTGCTGGTGCTGCTGGCCCTGGGCCGGCGGGAGGCGCTCGTGGTGGGGGCGGCGGTCATCGTCACCCTGGCCCTGACCCTGTTCGCCTCCTGGGCCTGGGGGTTCACCCTGAATCGGGTGTCGCTGTTCGCGCTGATCTTCTCCATCGGCATTCTGGTCGACGATGCCATCGTGGTGGTGGAAAACATTCACCGGCACATGGCCATGGGCCAACAATCCCTGACCGCGGCGATTCCGGCAGCCGTGGACGAGGTCGGCGGCCCGACCATCCTGGCGACCTTCACCGTCATCGCCGCGCTGATGCCGATGGCCTTCGTGAGTGGCCTGATGGGCCCCTACATGCAGCCGATTCCGATCAATGCCTCGACCGGCATGATGATCTCGCTGGCCGTGGCCTTCATCTTCACCCCCTGGCTGTATCGCCGCCTGTTTCTCAAGGCCGCTCCGGCCCATGCGACGACTGAACCGGGGGATGATTTCCTGCATCGGACGTTCCGGCGCGTGATGACGCCCTTTCTGGGCGGTGCCCAGGGGGGGCGCAATCGCTGGACGCTGATTGCGGCCATGCTCCTGCTCATCGGCCTGTCTTTCGCGCTGGTCGGTATGCGTGCCGTGGTCATGAAGATGCTGCCGCTGGACAACAAGAGCGAATTCCAGGTGGTGCTCGACATGCCCGAGGGCACGCCGGTGGAACAGACCCATCGCGTGCTGCAAGCCTTGGCCGACCATCTGGAAACCGTGCCCGAGGTCACCAACTACCAGCTCTATGCCGGCAGCTCCGCGCCGATCAACTTCAACGGACTGGTGCGCCAGTATTACCTGCGGCGTGCGCCCCATCAGGGAGACATTCAGGTCAATCTGCTGGACAAGCATCACCGCGACCGCAGCTCGCACGCCATCGCCCTGGCGGTGCGGCCGCCGCTGGCCGAGATCGGCCGGCGCTTCGGCGCCAATGTGAAGGTGGTCGAGGTGCCGCCCGGCCCGCCGGTGATGGCGCCACTGGTGGCCGAAATCTATGGTCCCGACTACCCGCGGCAGATGGCCGTCGCCCAGACTGTCCGACAGGTCTTCGAAGCCACACCGGACGTGGTGGACGTAGATGACAGCATCGAGGCACCGCAGAGGAAACTGGTCGTCGCGGTGGACCGCGCGCGCGCCGCACGCCTCGGCATTTCCCAGCAGACCGTGGCCGCCGCCGTCGCTGCCGCGCTGCGCGGGGAGGACATGTCCTATCTGCATGACGAACAGGCCAAACATCCGGTCCCGATCCGCGTCGAACTGCCATCCGGGGCGCAGGACCGGGCCGATGTGCTGGCCAGCCTGCGGTTGCGCTCGGCCTCCGGGACCCTGGTGCCGCTGTCCGAGATCGCCACAGTCCGGCACACCACGCGCGAGCAGACCATCCATCACAAGGATCTGTTGCCGGTGGTCTATGTCACGGGCGATGTGACCGGTGCCACCGACAGCCCGCTGTATGGCTTGGCGGCGATTGCCGCGACACTCGGTGAAACGCCCATCGAAGGCGCGCCGCTCATTCAGTATCTGACCCACCAGCCAGACGAACCCTATCTCTGGAGCCTGAAATGGGACGGCGAATGGCAGGTGACCTACGAGACCTTCCGCGACATGGGCATCGCCTACCTGGGCGGACTGGTGCTGATCTATCTGCTGGTGGTGGCGCAGTTCCGGTCCTATGCGGTACCAATGCTGATCATGGTGCCGATCCCGCTGACCCTGATCGGCATCCTTCCGGGCCATGCGCTGCTCGGCCAGCACTTCACCGCGCCCTCCATGATCGGCATGATGGCCCTGGCCGGGATCATCGTGCGCAACTCCATCCTGCTGGTGGATTTCATCCAGCAGGAGGTCGGGGCCGGAAAACCGCTAGCCGAGGCCACCATCGCCGCCGCTGCCGTGCGCGCCAAACCGATCGCTCTCACCGCGCTGGCGGCGATGATGGGCGGATTCTTCATCCTCGACGACCCCATCTTCGGCGGTCTTGCGGTCTCGCTGATCTTTGGCCTCTTCGTCTCCACCCTGCTGACCCTGATCGTCATCCCGGTGCTTTACTACCACTACCAGTGGCGCCGGGCATGACCGGACGCGATCCTTGGCCGTGACCCGGCAGCCCCCCCGCCATCGCTGAACCGCTCCGGTCTCGCACAAGACGGGACCGGGCACCGCAGGGGGCCTGCCCAGTCGCAAGCACCGCTTGCCCAGACCTGCCCAACTACTGTAAATTTTTACAGTATGAACAGCCCCACTCCCCGCCAGCAGCAGATTCTCGACCTGATCGGTCGGGCCATCGAGCAGGACGGCGCGCCGCCCACCTTGGCCGAACTCGCGCGCGAACTGGGATTCGCCTCAGTCAATGCGGTTCGTGATCAGTTGCGCGCCCTGCAGCGCAAGGGGCATCTGGAGCTGACACCGCGCGCAGCGCGCGGCATCCGGCTGAAGTCCCCGCCCCGGCTCGGATTGCCGATTGTCGGACGGGTTGCAGCCGGTCAGCCCATCCTGGCCGAGGAGCATGTCGAAAAGCAGGCACCGATCGATCCGAGCTGGTTCAAAGGCAAGGCCGACTACCTGCTGCGCGTGCAGGGCATGAGTATGCGCGATGCCGGTATTCTGGATGGCGATCTCGTGGCCGTGCAGCGCAGCGCCGAGACCTGGAATGGCCGTATCGTGGTCGCGCGATGGGGCGGGGAGGCCACCGTCAAACGTCTCCGCCTGCGGGACGAAATCGCCCATCTGGAGCCCGCCAACCCCGACTACCCCATCCTGACCGTCGATCTCTCGCGGGAAGAGCTGGTCATCGAGGGTGTCGTGGTCGGGGTCATCCGAACCACCATCGATTAGCCATGGACCGCCTGGAGCGACTGCTGGCCGACTGCCCGACGCTCTTTCGGGGCGGGCGGACGTCCACCCCGGCTTCGGCGTTCCGCCCGACAGGCCATCCTGAGCTGGACGCCCTGCTGCCGGGGGGTGGATGGCCCATGGGACGGCTGATCGAAATCCAGACGCCCACGCCGGGACTGGCTGAGATTCGCCTGCTGCTGCCCGCGCTGCGCCAAATACAGGCAGAAGGGCGCTGGATCATCTGGGCCGCGCCGCCCTATCGCCCCTACACACCCGGGTTGACTCAGGCTGGCCTGGATCTGTCCCGCATCCTTTGCGTCGATCCTGTCGTGCCGGCTGATCTGTGGTGGTGCCTCGAAAAACTCCTGCGCCACCCCGCCTGCGGGATCGTCATGACCTGGCCGGCCCACTGCGACGCCACAATCCTGCGGCGTCTGCAACTGGCAGTCGAGGCCGGTGGCGGACTGGGTATCCTGTTCCTGCGGCAGACAATGGCCCATTCGCCCGCGGCGGTGCGACTGGAATTGGCGTACCGGGCCGATGCGCTGTGGGTACATGTAAACAAGGCGCGCGGCAGCTGGAAACAGGGCTGCATCCAGCTGGGCCGGGCCGATGCCCCGGCACGATCCTGAGTAGATGACCGATGTCGAACATCGCCCTTGCTGCCCCGTTCTCCGACCCCGACATACCGCCCGCCGCGCCGCTCGCCCGGCAGGAGCTGTGGCTGTGCATCCACCTCCCCGAACTGGCGCTGCAGGGCCTGTCATGGCCACCGGGAATCGCCGGCGCCGTGATCCACACGCAGGGCGGCCAATCCGTCGTTCATGCCGCAAACCATGATGCGGCAGGTCACGGCGTTCTCCCCGGGATGTCTCTGCCCGCCGCCTGTGCCCTCTGCCCCTCACTGCAGGTACAGGCCCGGGATCACCGGGCCGAGATGCGCTGGCGGCGACGAGTGGCACGGCATTGCCTGCGCTTCAGCGATTGGGTCAGCCTCGATCGGCCGGATGCCGTGCTGCTGGAGGTGGGTGGTAGCCTGCGTCTGTTCGGCGGATCGGAATCCCTGATCTCACAGATGCGCCAGAGGCTCGCCCAGCTGGGCGTTCACGGCCGCATCGCCCTTGCACCAGCGCCCTTGGCGGCCTGGATGCTGGCGCGATCGGGACAGGAAACCACTGTCCTGGAACCCACAGCCTTGCGTTCGGCGCTTGGCTCGCTCCCGCTGTCCGCCTTGCCAGTCGCGCCCAAAACCCTGCAGCGATTGTCTCCGCTCGGTGTCCGGACGTTACGGGATCTCTGGCGATTGCCTCGGGATGGGCTGGCGCGCCGCCATGGCCGTCCGCTGGTGAATGTACTGGATGAGGCCCTTGGCGCCTCACCCGCCCTGTTGAGCCGCTACCAACAGCCACCCCGGTTTCGGCGCCGCGTCGAACTGGGCCTGGAAACCGATGGGCTTGACGGGTTGACGCCGATCCTGGCGTCCCTGATGGGCGAGTTGGGTCGTTTTCTGACCCAGCGAGCCGCCGCGACGACTCGCATACGCCTCCGGCTGTTCCACCCCCGCCAGCGGGTTTCGGCGGTGACCCTGCAGCTCTCCGAACCCACCCAGGACAGCCGCTACAGCACGCAACTGCTGAACGAAAAGCTGGCCCGCAATCCTTTGCCCGCCCCTGTGGTGGCCCTGGAACTGGCCAGTTTCGATCTGCACCCGCATCACCCTATTGCCCCGGATCTTTTCCAGACGCATGCCGAACATGAACGCAGCTGGTCGCAATTGCTCGACGAAGTGCGCAATCAGCTGGGTGCGCACGCCCTGAATTTCCTCTCGCTCGGCGATGATCACCGCCCGGAACAGGCCGGCCAGGCCCATGCCAACCCCGGGCACAATCCACTACCCGCCGCGCCGCGCCCCCTGTGGCTGTTGCCCGAACCTGTGCCGACATCGGCCGTGCACTGGCGCGTGATCGCCGCGGCCGAACGCATCGAGAGCGGTTGGTGGGATCCGCAAGCAGTCTGCCGCGACTATTACCAGGCACTGGATCACGAGGGTCGCCTGCTGTGGGTCTTCCGCGATTTGCGCCGGGGTCACTGGTCGGTGCACGGCGTATTCGGCTGATGACCGGGGCCGGCCTGTTGATCCAGCTGGATGCGCTGGAGGGATGACGGGGGCATGTCACACGCACGCTTTGCCGAACTGCATTGTGTTTCCAGTTTCACGTTTCTGCGGGGCGCCTCGCACCCCGAGGAACTGGTGGCACGAGCCGCCCAACTGGGCTATCGCGCGCTGGCACTGACTGATGAATGCTCGGTGGCGGGGGTCGTGCGTGCACACCGGGCCACCCGGGACCATCCCCTTCACCTCATTATCGGCAGTGAATTCACCTTGGCCGACGGTTTGAAGCTGGTGCTGCTCTGCCCAGATCGCGCGGCTTACGCCGGCCTGTGCGGCTTGATCACCCGAGCACGACAACAGGCCGGCAAAGGCGACTACCGGCTCGATCGGACAGATCTGGCCAACGCGGCCTTGGCCGAATGCCTGTGCATCTGGCTGCCCGGCGAGTCCTGCCCTGCGTCCGACGGTCGCTTCCTGCAGACACTGTTCGCGCAGCGGCTGTGGATCGGCGCGAGCCGCTTCATGGAGGGCCGCGACCGGGAGCGTCTGTGCGCCCTGCGGCATCTGGGTGAAACCCTGGGCCTGCCGATCGTCGCCTGCAACGACGTGCACATGCATCGCCGCTCTCGCAAGCCCCTGCAGGACGTGCTGACCGCCATCCGCCTCAAGATCCCGCTGCAGATGCTCGGCACCCGGCTGCAGCCCAATGCCGAACGCCATCTGCGCTCCGAGCAGCGGTTGGCGACGCTCTACCCCGCTGCATGGCTGGAAGAATCGGTGAGGATTGCCGAACGTTGCCGGTTCTCCCTGGACGAGCTGCAGTACGAATACCCGGCCGAGCTGGTGCCCGCAGGGCAGACCCCCACGTCCTGGCTACGCGAATTGACCGAATCCGGCGCGCACCAGCGGTGGCCGGCGGGGGTGCCCGCCAAGATTCAGGCACTGGTGGACCAGGAACTGGCTTTGATCGCCGAGATGCGCTACGAGCCGTTTTTCCTGACCGTGCAGGACCTCGTTCGCCATGCCCGAAGTCTCGGCATTCTGTGCCAGGGACGGGGTTCTGCCGCCAATTCGGCCGTGTGCTATTGCCTGGGCATCACCGAAGTCGACCCCAACCGCATGGATCTGCTGTTCGGCCGGTTCATTTCCCGCGAGCGCAACGAACCACCGGACATCGATGTCGACTTCGAACACGAACGGCGCGAGGAAATCATCCAGTACATCTATGCCAAATACGGTCGCCATCGGGCAGCGCTGGCGGCAAGCGTGATCACCTATCAAACCCGCAGCGCCATCCGCGATGTCGGCAAGGCCTTGGGCATGGACCTGCCCGAGGTCGAACGGCTGACGCGCACGGTAGACCGGCTGGACGGCTATCGGCTCAATCCCGCGCAGTTGCGGGCGAACGGCTATGATCCTGGCGGCCGGGTGCTGCGTCAGCTCTCGGCGCTCGTCAATACCCTGGTCGGCTTTCCGCGACACCTTTCGCAACACGTCGGCGGCTTCGTCATCGCGGCTGAGCAATTGTCGCGACTGGTGCCGGTCGAGAACGCCGCCATGGCCGGGCGCACCGTGATCCAGTGGGACAAGGACGACCTGGAATCCCTGGGCCTACTGAAGGTCGATGTCCTGGCCCTGGGCATGCTGACCGCGATCCGCAAGACCCTGGCCTATGTCTCGGCCTACAGCCCTCGCCCGATCGCGCTGGTCGATGTGCCCGCCGAGGACCCGGCGGTTTACGATATGCTCTCGGCCGGTGACAGCGTGGGCGTGTTCCAGGTCGAATCGCGGGCCCAGATGAGCATGCTGCCACGCCTTAAGCCCCGCAATTACTACGATCTGGTCGTCCAGATCGCGATCGTGCGTCCCGGGCCGATCCAGGGGCAGATGGTCCATCCCTATCTGGCACGCCGGGCCGGCCGCGAGCCGGTGTCCTATCCCAGCGCTGCCGTTCGCAAAGTGCTCGATCGCACGCTGGGCGTGCCCATTTTCCAGGAACAGGTCATGCAGCTGGCCATGGTGGCGGCAGGTTTCAGTGCCGGCGAGGCAGACCAGCTGCGCCGCGCCATGGGCGCCTGGCACGCCAAGGGCCGTCTGGAACAGTTCGAGCAGCGCCTGTTGAACGGCATGACCCTGCGTGGTTACCGCGAGACGTTCGCCCGCCAGATCATCCAGCAGATCCGGGGCTTCGGTGAATACGGATTTCCGGAGAGCCATTCGGCCAGTTTTGCCTTGTTGGCCTATGTGTCGGCCTGGCTCAAACGCCATCATCCCGCGGCTTTTTGCGCCGGGCTGCTCAACGCCCAGCCGATGGGCTTCTACGCACCGGCACAGCTGGTGCGCGATGCCCGCCAGCATGGCGTAACGATCCGTCCCATCGATGCCGACATCAGTCAATGGGACGCCACCGTCGAGGGACCGGAGCGGGCGCTGCGCCTAGGGCTGCGTCTGGTGAAGGGCCTGCCCCGCGAAGCCGCCGACCGCCTGATCCACGCGCGCCGCGTCCGCCCGTATCGCGACCTGAACGATCTGGCACGTCGGGCGCGCTTGTCCCGGCGCGATCTCGAATCGCTCGCCGCCGCCGATGCCCTGCGGGGCCTGACGGGCCATCGCCATGAGGCCTACTGGCAGACGAACGGCATCGAGGCTGCAACACCCCTGTTCGAGGATCTCCGTATCGCGGAAGCCGAGCCGCTGCTACGCACGCCCAGCGAAGGCGAATCGATCGTGGCGGACCATGCCGCCAGCGGGCTGAGCCTGCGCCGGCACCCCATCGCCCTGCTGCGAGCACGACTGGAACGCGCAGGCGCGTGCCCGCTCGCGGAGGCCTGGGACGTCCCGGCGGGGAACACGCTCCGCGTGGCCGGCCTGGTGATCTGTCGCCAACAACCCGGAACAGCCAAGGGTGTCACCTTCGTGACCCTGGAAGACGAAACCGGCCAGCTCAACCTCATCGTCTGGCGCCAGCTTGCCGAACGGCAGCGATCCACCCTGCTGCGATCCACCCTGCTGCTGGCCACCGGCACGGTGCAGCAACAGGACGGCGTACTGCACCTCGTAGCGAGCCACCTCCAGGATTTCAGCGCCTGGCTGGGGGGGCTCACCCATCGGGCGCGGGAATTCCATTGATACCGGTGCCGAGACCCTATCCCGATCCCCTGACTCGCCCGCATCAGCGATGCGGGAAACGCCCTCCACCAGCTGGCACGTTGCCCTCCGACGCCCGCCACCGCGACAGGTATAATCGCCACTTTGATCCTGGGTTTGCCAACCGCATGGAGTGCTTGTGAACGATCCGCTTCCCCCGACCGGCCGTGTGGTCTCCGGCATGCGCCCCTCCGGCGCCCTGCATCTGGGCCACTACCACGGTGTGCTGAAAAACTGGCTGGCCCTGCAGCAGGAGACGGACTGCCTGTTTTTTGCGGCCGACTGGCACGCCCTGACCACGCACTACGAAAACCCGGGCCAGACCGGCGAGCTGACCCTCGAGATGGTCATCGACTGGCTGGCGGTCGGCATCGATCCTGAGCAGGCCACGATTTTCGTGCAGTCCCACGTGCCCGAGCACGCCGAGCTACATCTGTTGCTTTCCATGATCACGCCGCTGGGCTGGCTGGAGCGTGTACCCACCTACAAGGACCAGCAGGAGAAGCTGAAGGAACGCGATCTGGCGACGTATGGCTTCCTGGGCTATCCCGTGCTGCAGGGCGCCGACATCCTCATCTACCACGGCAGCCGCGTGCCGGTGGGTGAGGATCAAGTGGCGCACGTCGAGCTGACCCGCGAGATCGCGCGCCGCTTCAATCATCTGTTCGGCCGCGAACCCGATCTCGCCGAGCGTGTGAGTGCCATCCTGAAGAACCTGGACCCGCAAGCCGGAGCAGACTATCACCGGCTGCGCCAGTGTCACCAGGAACAGGGCGACGCCGAAGCGCTGGCCACAGCGCGCCGATGGATCGATGAATACCCCGGCCTGTCCACGCCCGATCGCGACCGGCTGCGCGCGCACCTCGAAGGCGGCGCACGCCAGATCCTCACCGAACCCGCGGCCCTGCTCACCCGCTCTGCCCGCCTGCCCGGCATGGACGGGCAGAAGATGTCCAAGTCCTACGGCAACACCATCGCCCTGCGCGAGCCCCTGGATCAGGTGGCGCAGAAGCTGCGCACCATGCCGACCGACCCCGCCCGTGTGCGCCGCACCGATCCGGGCGAACCGACCCGGTGTCCGGTCTGGGCACTGCACCAAGTGTATTCCGACGCCGAGACGCAAGCCTGGGTGCAGGAGGGCTGCCGCAGCGCCGGCATCGGCTGCGTGGAATGCAAGAAGCCGCTCATGGAAGCCGTCACTGCCGAACTCGAGCCCATTCAGGCGCGGGCGCGGGAACTGAGCGCCGACCGGGGTCAGGTCGAGGCCATCCTCGCCGCGGGTAGCGACAAGGCCCGCGCGCTGGCCGGCGAAACGATGCACGAGGTGCGTCGGGTCATGGGGCTGCGCAGCCGTTGAGTGGTGCTGCGGGCCCACCTGTCACGAACCCGGCGCGCCTCCCGGCCGATGCGATCGAGGCGCGCATCCGGGTCCGCGGCGCGCCGCTCGAGCGGCTGCCGCGCGATCTGTACATCCCGCCCGACGCGCTGGAGGTGGTGCTGGAGAGCTTCGAGGGACCGCTGGATCTCCTGCTCTATCTCATCCGGCGCCAGAACCTCGACATCCTCGACATCCCGGTAGCCGAAATCACCCGCCAGTACATGGCCTACATCGGCCTCTTGCAGTCGCTGCGCCTGGAGCTGGCGGCGGAGTACCTGCTCATGGCCGCATGGCTGGCGGAGATCAAATCGCGCCTGCTCCTGCCCCGGCCGGCCGCCGCGAGCGACGAGGAGCCCGAAGACCCGCGCGCCGAACTGGTGCGCCGGCTGCAGGAGTACGCGCGCATCCGCAGCGCAGCCGATCACCTCGATGCGCTGCCGCGGCTGGAGCGAGATCTCTACCCGGTTGCCGCTGCCGTGCCGGCGGGTCCCGTGGTGCGCCCGGCGCCGCCGGTGGTCGCGCGGGACCTCGCCCTGGCTTTTGCGGCCCTGATGGCGCGCAACGCGCTCTTTACCCACCACACCATCCAGGGCGAGACGCTGTCCATCCGCGCACGCATGTCGGCGATCCTGGTGCGACTGGGAACCGCGAGCGCATCGCTCCCGCTGCCTGCCTTGTGCGCGCCCGAGGAAGGCCGACTGGGCGTGGTGGTCACCTTCATGGCCGTGCTGGAACTGGTGCGTGAAGGCCATGTACAGATCCGGCAGGACGATCCCGGCACCGCCTTGCTGTTGTCGATGACCGGCGATCCCGCCCCCTCATGACGACGATGCGCGACGACACCACCCGTGCCGAGCAGGCCCGCATCCTAGAAGCCGCGCTGGCCGCGGCCGGTGAGCCGGTTTCCGCCAGCCGGCTAAGGGCCGTGTTCGCGCCGGAGCCCCTGAGCACGGCCGAACTCGAAGCCGCCCTGGACTGGCTGGCGCAGCGCTACGAGGGCAGCGCCCTGGAGCTGGTCCACGTGGCAGGCGGCTGGCGCTTGCAGGTGCGCGCGGCCTATGCGCTCCATGTGCAGCGCCTTCAGCCCGAACGACCTGCGCGCTACTCCCGCGCCGTGATGGAAACCCTGGCCCTGATCGCCTATCGTCAGCCCATCACGCGCGGGGAAATCGAGGCCGTACGCGGCGTCGCCGTCAGCACGAACGTCCTGCGCACCCTCATCGAGCGGGGCTGGGTCCACGAGGTGGGCCGCCTCGAACGGCCGGGTCGGCCGGCGCTTTATGGCACCACGCCCACCTTTCTGGCCGATCTGAACCTGCGCGAGCTGGCTGAATTGCCGCCACTGCCCGCAGCAGCCGAAATCGATCCGGCCGCTGCATCCTCTTCTACGGAGACGACCCATGAGACCCTACCGCCCACGGCGGACCCGAACCGCTGAATCCCTGCCCGTGGCCCTTGCGCCCGAACGCATCCAAAAATGGCTGGCCGGGGCGGGCCTGGGTTCGCGCCGCGCCATTGAAACCTGGATCAGCGAAGGCCGCATCCGCGTCAACGGGATCCCGGCCACGCTCGGGCAGCGGCTCACCGGCCGCGAGCAGGTCACGCTCGATGGGCGGCCCATCGCATTGAAAGCGCCGGCGGCGCCGCGCGTGCTCATCTACCACAAGCCCGAAGGCGAGGTCACCACGCGCCATGATCCGGAAGGACGCCCCACCGTGTTCCAGGGCCTCCCGCGTCTGAAGGGCGCGCGCTGGATCGCCGTCGGCCGGCTTGATGTGAACACCAGCGGCCTGCTGCTGTTCACCACCGATGGCGCACTGGCCAATCGCCTCATGCATCCGAGCCAGCAGATCCAGCGCAGCTACGCCGTGCGCGTGCTCGGGGAGGTCAGCGACGCGGTGCTCACACGCCTGCAGCAGGGCGTCCAACTGGAAGACGGACCGGCCGCTTTCACCAGCCTCGTCGAAGAGGGCGGCGATGGTGCCAATCACTGGTATCGCGTAACGCTGGCCGAGGGGCGTAACCGCGAAGTGCGGCGACTGTGGGAGTCCCAGGGCATCACAGTGAGCCGGCTGATTCGCGTGGGTTATGGCCCCATCGCGCTGCCGCCCGGCTTGCGGCGCGGCCAGAGCGTGGAACTCCCCGCGGCCCAGTTCGCGCCGCTGTATCACGCCGCCGGCATCGACCTGCCCGTAGCGCCGCCGGAGCCTGCGCGTACACGGCCCGGCCGGCCCGGCGCCGGCAAGCCATCGCGCACCGCGTTCGCGCCGCGCCGAGGACCCGCATCGCGCCGATGAATGATCTCTATGCGCGGCTCCTCGCGGCCTACGGCGCGCAGGACTGGTGGCCGGCCGAGACGCCATTCGAGGTCATGGTTGGCGCCGTACTCACCCAGAACACCACCTGGATCCAGGTCGAGCGCGTGATCGAACGGCTGCGCGCGGCCGAACTGCTCCGCCCGGCGCCGCTGCGGGATCTCCCCATCGAGACACTGGCCGAGCTCATCCGCCCCGCAGGCTATCCGCGCGTCAAGACGCGGCGGCTGCAGACACTGTGCGCCTGGCTCATCGCCCGCGGGGATCTTGCCGGTCTGATCGATCGCCCGACGGATGTCCTGCGCGCCGAGTTACTCGCCGTCCACGGCGTCGGGCCCGAAACTGCCGACAGCATCCTGCTCTACGCCCTCGGCCGGCCGGTGTTCGTCATCGACGCCTACACCCGGCGCATCCTCTCCCGCTACGGCCTCATCACCGGCAAGGAGCCCTACGAGTCCCTGCGCCGGCTTGTCGAATCTCGGCTCCACACCGACGATCCCGTGCGTGACTACAACGAACTGCACGCCCTCCTCGTCCGCCACGCCAAGACCGCCTGCCGCGTGCGGCCGCAGTGCACCGCCTGTTGCCTGCGTGCTGGCTGCGACGCCAGCCAGACTTCCGGACCATAGTACGGACCGCCCAAGTGGATCAGAACGGCAATCCCGTACAGCCCGGAACATCTGGCGGCGCTGGATCAATACCTGGCGCTGCGGGATGCCAACGGCGGCATTCCCGCGAAGCGAAGCGGGAAGCCTGCGACGGCGGCGTGATCGATCACGCGCTGAATCCCTGCTCGCGGCGCTGGGCGCAACCGATGTGCCTGGGACGGACCTCCTGGCTGACGAGCCGTCGGCGTAGACTGACCGCCTCAGTCTGCAAAACGGCCGCTTTGGCCTTATGGCGTACTTAGATGACGAGCCCTGACGATGAGCGGAACGACGACACCCTTGCGATGCCCCGCCCGTTGACGGCGATCAAGGGCCGCGGCGCCGTGCACAACCCCAAGGGCCGCTTCGAGGCCCAAAGCGCCGAACGCGAGTCCGAATTCGTCGAGACCGAATCGCCGCAAACCGTGCTGGCGGTGGACCACAGTCGTACGGTCCTGACCTTCAACCGCTCACCCGATCTGCCCTTCGATCGTTCCATCAACCCCTACCGTGGCTGCGAGCACGGTTGCGTCTATTGCTACGCCCGGCCCAGTCATGCCTTCCTCGGTCTCTCGCCGGGGCTCGATTTCGAAACCCGGCTTTTCCACAAGCCCAATGCGCCCGAGCAGCTGCGGCGCGAGCTGGCTCGGCCCGGCTACCGGGTGGCGCCCATCGCTTTTGGCGTGAACACCGACGCCTATCAGCCGGTCGAGCGGCGACTGCAGCTCACGCGGCGACTGATCGAGGTACTGGCCGAGACGCGCCATCCGTTCATGCTCATCACCAAGGCGACGCTCATCGAGCGCGATCTGGATCTCCTGGCGCCGCTCGCCGCAGAGGAGCTGGTCCAGGTCGGCATCACGCTCACCACACTGGATGAAGACCTCTCGCGGCGGCTGGAGCCGCGCGCCGCGGGGCCGAAGCGGCGCTTACGCACGATCCAGACCCTGCGCGAGGCCGGTATTCCGGTCACGGTGTCCATCTCGCCCGTGATCCCGGCGCTGACCGACCACGAACTGGAGCGCATCCTCGACGCGGCCCGCGAGGCGGGTGCCGTCAGTGGCCACTATGGCCTGCTGCGCCTGCCGCATGAGCTGACGGAGGTGTTCACGGCCTGGCTGCAAACCCATGTCCCGGGCCGCGCTGAACACGTCCTGAGCCTGTTGCAACAGATGCACGGCGGCGCGGTCTACCGTGCCGAGTTCGGCGTGCGCCGCCGGGGCACGGGCGCCTTCGCCGACCTCCTCGCCCAGCGTTTCAGGATCGCCGCCCGCCGTCTCGGGATGGATGCGCCGCTACCACCGCTCGACACCACGCGCTTTCGCCCACCCCACCTCGCGGGTCAGCTGGATCTGTTCAGCGCGCCGTGACGCCGTCCTCCAAGTGCCCTTGTTTCAATGGGCTTCGGTGCGGACGCGTTCGCGACCGATCAGCACCGGTGCGGCGACGCCGTTCGGCGACTCGGGGCGCTCGGCATGCGGGTAGACGCTGAACTGCGCGAGACGCAGGCGCAGCGCTACGCCCGGCGCGAACGCCGCGACGTCATGATGCAGATGCGGCAGTTCCACCTGCAGCCGCTGACCGCTGGCGGGATGTTCGACGACCGCGCGCACGATGGGCCCCGTGCGTTGGACGGCAGCGACGGTCACTTCGAGACCGGATGCGTCGGCATCGCTCACGCGCAGATCACCCGGACGCACATAGACATCCGCCGGACCGTTCGGGTGCAGGCTGTCGTGCAACATGGCGATGTCGGTTTCTCCGATGCGCACCGCGCGTCCCTGCACGGTGGCGGCAATAACGTTGGTGCCGCCGAGAAAATCGAACACGAAGGGGCTCGCCGGGCGTTCGTAGACCTGATCCACCGAACCGACCTGTTCGATGGATCCCTTATTCATCACCACCACCCGGTCGGCCAGCTCCAGCGCCTCTTCTTGGTCGTGGGTGACGAAGATCGTGGTGTAACCGGTTTTTCGATGCAACTCGCGCAACCATTGACGCAGATCCTTGCGCACCCGCGCGTCCAGCGCGCCGAAGGGCTCGTCCAGCAGCAGCACGCGCGGCTCGATGGCCAGCGCTCGCGCCAGAGCCACCCGCTGACGCTGGCCGCCGGAAAGCTGTGCGGGAAAGCGCTTTTCCAGCCCGTCGAGCTGGACCAGCTCGAGCAGTTCGCGGGCGCGGGCCTGGATCAGTGCCTCTCCCGGCCGCTCACGGCGTGGCTTCACGCGCAGGCCGAAAGCCACGTTGTCGAGCACGCTCATGTGCTTGAAGAGGGCGTAGTGCTGGAATACGAAGCCGATACGACGCTCGCGCACCGGCCGGTACGCCATGTCCTCTTCCCCGAACAGGACCTGACCGTGATCCGGGAACTCGAGCCCGGCGATCACGCGCAACAAGGTCGTCTTGCCCGACCCGGAGGGTCCGAGCAGTGCGATCAGTTCGCCCGTGGCGATGTCGAGATCGACGCCGGCGAGCGCCGCAAAGTGGCCGAAATGCTTGTGCAGCTTGCGAACATGGATATCCATCAATGTCTCCTCGTCGCCGATAGCGCGTCGCTGTGGCGCCATTCCAGCCAGGTCTTCACCCCCAAGGTCACCAGCGCGAGGCCGGCGAGCAAGGATGCGACTGCGAACGCAGCGGCGAACTGGTATTCGTTATAGAGAATCTCGACATGCAGTGGCAGCGTGTTGGTGAGACCGCGGATGTGACCCGACACCACACTCACGGCGCCGAACTCGCCCATGGCGCGCGCGTTGCAAAGAAGCACGCCGTAGAGCAGACCCCAGCGGATATTGGGCAACGTGACATACCAGAACGCCTGCCAGCCGCTGGCGCCCAGCGTGATCGCCGCCTGTTCCTGCTCGCTGCCCTGCTCCTGCATCAGCGGGATCAGTTCACGCGCGACGAAGGGAAAGGTGACGAAGATCGTCGCCAGCACGATGCCCGGCACCGCGAAGATGATCTCGACGCCGTGCGCGATGAGCCAGGGCCCGGCCCAACCCTGGGCGCCGAACATCAGCACATAGATGAGGCCCGCGATCACCGGGGACACCGAGAACGGCAGGTCGATCAGCGAGATCAAGAGTGCCTTGCCGCGAAACTCGAACTTGGCAATCGCCCAGGCCGCCGCGACGCCGAACACCAGATTCAGCGGCACCGCGATGGCAGCAGCAATCACCGTCAACCGCATCGCGGACAGCGTCTCGGGATCGCGCAGCGCCCCGACGTAGGCGCCCACGCCGTTGCGCAGCGCCTCGGTGAAGACCAGCAGCAGCGGCAGCAGCAGGAAGCTCGAGAGAAAGACGAGCGCGATGGCGATCAGCAGCCGGCGCAGCCAGGGCGCCTCGGTGACGGCGGCGTTGTGGCGCGGCAGAGCCAAAGACGATGGGGCGGCGCTCATGGCCGGCCACCCTGACGCCGCCGTGCCCAGGCCTGCAGCACATTCACCGCGAGCAGCACGGCAAAGGACAGCGTCAACATGGCGGCCGCCACTGCGGTGGCACCGGCGTAGTCGAATTCCTCGAGCTTGATGATGATGAGCAGCGGCGCGATCTCGCTCACCATGGGCAGGTTGCCGGCGATGAAGATGACCGAGCCGTATTCCCCGACCGCGCGGGCGAAGGCGAGCGCAAACCCCGTCAGCAGCGCCGGCAGCACGCTGGGCAGGATCACCCGGGTGATGGTCTGCCAGCGGTTGGCGCCGAGTGACGCAGCGGCTTCCTCCAGCTCTTTTTCCGCGTCCTCGAGCACGGGTTGCAGCGTGCGCACCACAAAAGGCAGTCCGATGAAGGCGCAGGCGACGACGATGCCGAGCGGCGTGTAGGCGACCTTGACGCCAAGGGGCTCGAGAAAGCTGCCGATCCAGCCGTTGCCGGCGTAGAGCGCGGTCAACGCGATGCCGGCCACCGCCGTCGGCAGAGCAAAGGGCAGGTCGATGATGGCGTCGAGCAAGCGCTTGCCGGGAAATTCATAGCGCACAAACACCCAGGCGACCAGCGGCCCGAAGACGGCGTTGATGCCTGCGCCTGCGAATGCAGCGCCGAAACTGAGCTCAAGCGCCGCCCGCACTCGTGGCGACCCGATCACCGCCCAGAAGCCGTCCCAACCCAGTCCCGCCGACTTGGCAAAGATGCCAACCAGGGGAATCAGGACGAACAGGCTCAGGTAGAAAATCGTGAACCCGAGCGTCAGGCCAAAGCCAGGCAGGGCCGCCCGGCTTTTACCCCGCCGCCGCGCCGGTACCGCGACAGCCTGGCTCACTTGCCCACCCCGTAGATCTGGTCGAATACAGCGCCTTCGGCGAAATGCGTCGCCTGCACTTGTTTCCACCCACCGAAGGTGTCAATGCCAACCAGCTCGACGGCCGGAAACGTCGCCGCGTACTTGGCAGCAATCGCGGGCTTGGTGGGCCGGTAGTGGTGCTTGCCGGCGAGCTGCTGACCTTCGTCGCTGTACAGGTATTGCAGATAGGCCTCGGCTACAGCCCGGGTACCGCGGCGGTCAGCGACGCGATCGACCACCGCAACCGGCGGTTCGGCGCGAATCGACAGCGATGGCGTGACGATCTCGAAGCGGTTGCCGCCGAACTCGTCCAGCGCGAGGTAAGCCTCGTTCTCCCAGGTGATCAGCACATCACCAATGCCGCGTTGGGCAAACGTGGTGGTTGCACCGCGCGCTCCGGTGTCGAGCACGGGCGCATTCTTGTACAGCGCGCCGACGAAGGCACGCGCTTTGCTATCGTCGTTAGCGTTTTTCTTGAGCGCATAGGCGTAGGCGGCAAGGTAATTCCAGCGCGCGCCGCCCGAGGTCTTAGGATTGGGCGTGATCACGGCAACGCCGGGTTTGACCAGATCGTTCCAGTCGCGAATGCCCTTGGGATTGCCTTTGCGCACCAGGAACACGATGGTCGAGATGTAGGGCGCACTGTTGTGCGCGAAGCGGCTTTTCCAATCGGCCGGCAACAGCTTGCCCTGCGCGGCAATGGCGTCGATATCGGCGGCGAGCGCCAGCGTGACGACATCGGCCTGCAGGCCGTCGATCACCGCCCGGGCCTGCTTTCCCGAACCGCCGTGGGACTGTCTGACGGTGACCTGATCACCGGTCTTTGCCTTCCAGTATTTCGCGAAGGCCGCGTTGTAATCCTGGTAAAACTCCCGCGTGGGATCGTAGGAGACGTTGAGCAAGGTCGTGTCGGCGGCCGATGCCATTGCAGCGCCCCCCAGCAGCAGACCCGACGCCACGACACGAACCATCCAGAAGTGGATGGCCGACGCGGCAGCCGCCCCGATCAAAGCATGAAACAAGCGCACGCGTATTCCCCCGGTGACGATTGATAGGCTGACGGCATATCGCACAAAAAGTGCCAAGACCCGAACAGCGCGGCAACGCATTGCTGGAATTAGGGGAAACGGCAACGGCAGCCCAATCCTTGATCATCAAATAACACAGATGCTCGAATCCTCTGCTACATTTGACACATGAACGCACCAAATATGGCGGAACCGGCCTCGAACCTGCTGCTCCAACTCTGGATCGAGGTCGGCCGCCACCAGCGTGTCACCGACTCGATCCCCGTCTTCATCGACGCGATGCACGAAGTCATGCCGCTGCGTCGCCTGCAGATCGACGAATTGGGCGGTGCCCCCGAAGGATTCACCCCGCTCCTTGCTTGGCCCGATGGCGCCGCGCGGTCGCCGCTCCAGGCAGTCGTTCAGGACCTGGACCAGACGCGGCGGATCGCGCAATGGGCCCAGCGGCGCGAGATCACATTCGCCGACACGGATGCGGGCTGGAACACAGCGTTCCAGCAGATACCGGGACTACGCGACGCGCGGGGCGCGATGGTTGCCCCGCTCTGGTTCGAGAATGACTTGATTGGCCTGGTGTTCGTCGAACGTGGTGATTTCGCGCCCATCGGGGACGCAGGCCAAGCGCGTCTGCGCAGTGTGCTCGATCCGCTGGCGGCGGCTGTAGCCAACGACCGCCGCCTGCGCGAGCTGGAGCGTCTCAAGGCCGCCGCCGAAGCTGATCGTCAGATGCTATTGTCGCGTCTGGGGCGCAGCAGCCTGAGCGAAACCATCGTCGGCGCCGACTGCGGCCTGCGCGGCGTGATGGCGCGGGTCGCACAGGTGGCGCCCACCCACGCGACGGTCCTGATTCTGGGCGAAACCGGCGCCGGCAAGGAAATCGTCGCGCGCGCCATCCATGAACGCTCGACCCGTGCCAAGGGTCCGTTCGTACGGGTCAATTGCGGCGCGGTGCCGCCGGAGCTGATCGATTCGGAGCTGTTCGGTCACGAAAAAGGCAGTTTCACGGGCGCGCTGGCCACCCGGCGCGGCTGGTTCGAGCGGGCCGACGGCGGCACGCTGTTCCTGGACGAGATCGGCGAGCTCACTCCGGCGGTCCAGATCCGTCTGCTGCGCGTATTGCAGGACGGTATTGTCCAGCGCGTCGGCAGCGAACGCGAGATTCCGGTGGACGTGCGCGTCATCGCGGCCACGCACCGCGATCTGCCAGGGCTGGTGCAGGACGGCGTCTTTCGCGAGGACCTGTGGTATCGGCTGGCCGTGTTTCCCGTGATTTTGCCGCCGCTGCGCGAGCGGCCCGAGGACATTCCGCTGCTCGCCGCGCATTTCGTGCACCGCGCTGCCAGTCGCCTCGGCGTGCCGACGCCCGAACTCACGCCGCAGGATCTCGACGCGTTGCTCGCCTATCGCTGGCCGGGCAATGTGCGCGAACTTGGCGCCGTGCTGGAACGCGCCGTCATCTTGGGCGGCGGCGAACGACTGGATCTGGAAACAGCGCTTGGGGCCGGAATTGCTCGCTCACCGGGGCGACCGGCGCCTGCCGCGTCAAAGTCTGCGGAGCGGACGACGGTGGACCGGAATACCGTGGCGCCCCTCGATGCCATCATCGCTGAGCATCTTGTCCGCGCCCTGCAGCTCACCGGGGGGCGCATCGACGGGCCGCACGGCGCGGCGCGCCTGCTGCGCGTCAATGCCAGCACGCTGCGCGCCAAACTGCGCAAGCACGGCGTGCGTCCTGCCGACTACCACAACCCGAGCCCGCGTTCAGGATGAGACGCGCCGTCAGGCCGGCGCGATGCGTTCAAGACCGCCGAGATAGGGACGCAGCGCGGCTGGAACGGCGATGCTGCCGTCGGCTTGCTGGTGGTTTTCGAGTAGCGCGACCAGCGTGCGGCCAACGGCGAGCCCGGAGCCGTTCAAGGTGTGAATCGGTTCGGGCTTGCCGGTTTCGGGATTGCGGTAGCGCGCCTGCAGGCGACGCGCCTGGAAGGCCTCGAAGTTGCTGCAGGAGGAAATCTCGCGGTACTGCGCCTGACTCGGTAGCCAGACCTCCAAGTCATAGGTGCGCGCAGCAGCAAAGCCCATATCGCCGGCGCACAGCGCCATGACCCGATACGGCAGCTCCAGCGCCTGCAGCACGGCCTCGGCGTGACCGGTCAGCTCTTCGAGCTGTGCAGCCGATTGTTCCGGGGTCGCGAACTGCACCAGCTCCACTTTCTCGAACTGGTGCTGACGGATCATGCCGCGCACATCGCGCCCATAAGCACCGGCCTCGGACCGAAAGCACGGCGTATGCGCCACCAGACGCTTGGGCAGCTGAGCCGGATCGAGAATCTGCTCGCGCGCCAGATTGGTGACCGGCACCTCCGCGGTGGGGATGAGATACCACGCGGGGTCTCCCGCGAGGCGAAACAGATCCTGCTCGAACTTGGGCAACTGTCCGGTGCCGGTGAGGCTTGTGGCATTGACCAGATACGGGACGTAAACCTCTTCATAACCATGCTGACTGGTGTGCAGATCGAGCATGAACTGCGTCAGGGCTCGTTGCAGCCGGGCATAGACGCCCCGCAACACGGTGAAACGCGCCCCCGTGATCGCGCTTGCGGCAGCGAAATCGAGGCGGTCGCCCGGGGCGCCGAGCTCGACGTGATCCTTGACTGGAAAATCAAAGGTTCGGGGCTCGCCCCAGCGGCGCAGCTCCTGGTTGTCCGCCTCCGAACGTCCCTCGGGAACGGCCGACTGCGGCAGGTTGGGGATTTCCAGCAGGAATGCATCGAGCTCCGCCTGCAAGGCACGCAGCGCGGCATCTCCTGCCTCCAGGCGGTTGCCGAGCTCGGCGACCTCGGCCAGGATCGGTTCGACCGGCTCACCTCGAGCCTTGGCCTGTCCGACCTGACGGGAAATGGTGTTGCGGTTGTTACGCAGTCCTTCCACTTCGACCTGCAGGGCCTTGCGCCGGCTTTCGAGATCCGTCAGCCGGTCGCGATCGAGCGTATAACCGCGGCGAGCCAGCGCGGCTTCAGTGGCATCCAGGTCCTGGCGATAGCAACGGGGATCGAGCATGCAAAATCCTCAAGCGTGGTAAACGTCAACCCAACAGGCGGCGAGCCGCAACCATGCCCAACGCAACACCCGCCAGACTCAGGGTCACGTTGCCCAGTATATTCGCCAGTGCCTTGCCATGCGCCCCTTGGCTCCAGAGCTGCAAAGTCTCAAGGGAAAAGGCAGAGAACGTGGTAAACCCGCCCAGAAAGCCCGTCATGGCGAAAGCGCGCACCGCCACCGCCGATTCCGGGCGGCGCTGACAATACAGAAATCCGACCCCGATGCCAAAAGCGCCCAGCACGTTGACCGCCAGCGTGCCGAACGGGAAACCGCCGATCAGCCGGCTGGCCAGCATGACCAGACCATAACGGCACATGGCGCCGGCACCGCCACCGACGCCAACTGCCACGGCAATCAGCCACGCGTTCATGAAGGAGTGTCCGACGGCGGCTCGCCCCGGGCAGCGCGATCGCGCTCGCGCAGCAGCGCCAGACGTTCGCCGATCCGCAGTTCCAGACCGCGCGGGACGGGGTAATAGTAACGGGTGGGCGCCATCCGTTCCGGAAAGTAGTGTTCGCCGGCGGCATAGGCATCGGGTTCGTCATGCGCGTAGCGATAGGCGCGTCCGTGACCCAGCTGCTTCATGAGCCCCGTTGGGGCATTGCGCAGATGGAGGGGGACCGGCAGCGACCCATGCTGGGCCACATCGGCGCGCGCAGCGTCGAAGGCCCGGTAGACCGCGTTGCTCTTGGACGCACAGGCCAGATAGGTTGCCGCCTGGGCCAGCGCCAGATGCCCTTCGGGCGAACCGAGCCGTTCCTGTGTCTCCCAAGCATCCAAGGCCAGTTGCAGCGCCCGTGGATCGGCGTTGCCGATGTCCTCGCTGGCCATGCGCACCAGACGCCGGGCGATGTAGAGCGGATCCGTGCCCCCGTCGAGCATACGCGCCAGCCAGTAGAGCGCGCCGTCGGGTGATGAGCCACGCACGGCCTTGTGCAGCGCGGAGATCTGGTCGAAAAAGAGATCGCCACCCTTGTCGAACTGGCGCGCGCCGCTGCCGGTGAGCAGCCGTTCGACGGTTGCCGCATCGATCTGACCGCCCGTACCCACCAGCTCGGCGCCGAGTTCCAGCAGGCCCAGTAGCCGCCTCGCATCACCATCCGCGGCACCGATCAACAGCGCCCGCGCCGGCGCAGAAACCGCCAGATGCAATCCGCCCAACCCCCGGTCGGCGTCGGTGAGGGCCCGCTCGAGTATGCGGGCGAGATCGGCCTCGTCCAGGGCGTGCAGCACATAGACCCGCGCACGCGAGAGCAAGGCCCGATTGAGCTCGAAGGAGGGGTTCTCGGTGGTCGCGCCGATGAAGACCAGCGTGCCGTCCTCGATGTGGGGCAGGAAGGCGTCCTGCTGCGCCTTGTTGAAGCGGTGCACTTCGTCGAGAAAGAGTACGGTGCCCCGGCCGCTCGCGCTGCGCTCCCGGCGGGCGGCGTCCACCGCCTCGCGGACTTCGCGGATCCCCGCCTGTACAGCGGAGAGGCTGAGAAAGTGCAGATCCGCCTGCTGCGCCATGAGCCGGGCCAGGGTCGTCTTGCCCGTTCCCGGCGGGCCCCACAGAATCATGGAATGCAGCCGGCCACCCTCGAGGATGGCCCGCAGCGGCTGACCGGAGCCCAGCAGGTGCGCCTGGCCCGCGACTTCATCCAGATGCCGGGGCCGCAGCCGATCGGCCAGCGGCGCCGAACCCCCGGATCGCGGGAATAGATCGGGCTGGCCGTCGTTGATCATTACCGCAGGACCGAGTCGGCCCGGCCTTCCGGGACCAACCAATAGCGCAGCGGCGCGGCCAGCAAAGCCAATCCGAGACTGATCCCGGCCCAGTTGGTCAGAATGTCCCAACGGTCGAAGCTGCGATACCCGGTGCGCTGCTGAGCCAGTTCGATCCCGATGCCGAACAGTCCCAGCGCCAGCCAGAGCAGCGGCCACCAGCGCAGTCGCACGAAAATTCCGAACCAGGCACCGACGACGCTGTAGACCGACAGATGCGCCAGCTTGTCATGACGGCTCGACAACGATCCCGGATCCAGTGGGATCAGGCTGACCCAAGCCACCGCCATGAGTCCGAGAATCCCCAAAGCGAATCCGACGACAGGCATGCGAAACAGGCTCATTCCTCGATGACCTCGACGCCGGCGGGCAGCTTGAGGCGAAAAACGCCCTCATCGATCGGTTTGTTGACCCGGATCTGTGAAAAATCGATCCGGGTCTGCTGATCGAAGTGATCTTCAAGCTCCATACGCTGGATCACGCCGCCGCGCAAACCCAGGCGGATCACGCGAAAATCGGTATCGGGGCTGCGGGGCGTGAGCGTCACCCAGCTCAGGTCTTCGCGTGACGGCTCTTCGGCCAAATCGAATTGGGCGGACAAATCCCCGCGGCCGCTCAACAGCACAGCCGGCGTCGCCGCCAGCGCCTGATCCAGCGGCCGACGGGTCACCTGCGCCAGCGGACGATCATAGAGTTGAAGCGTCTTGCCATCGCTCAGGATGACCTGATCCAACCCGCCCGCATACTCCCAGCGGAATCGGCCGGGGCGCGCGATCCACAGTTGCCCGCTCTGCCGATCGCTCGCCCGCGCCGGATCGTCGATCGCCACCTGGACGAACCGGGCTTCGAAGGTTTTCACCTTAGCGTTGAATGCTTCAAGTTCCTGCAGGCCGCCGGCCCAGGCCAGGCCGGCGCCTGCCAGCCACACGATCCACGCCGCAATCAGGCGTATCCCTGTCTGCATCACTGTCTCCGATGTTATTTGAATTGGGGATGATTCAATCCTGACCTGCCGGCGGTGGCGCCAGCACTTCGCGCGAGCCGTTCGGCTGCAAGGCACCGACCACGCCGGCCTGCTCCATGGCCTCGACCAGACGCGCCGCCCGGTTGTAGCCGATCCGCAGCCGGCGCTGCACACCGGAAACCGAGGCCTTGCGCGATTCGGTCACCAGCCTCAATGCTTCATCGTACAGCGGGTCCTGCTCGGCATCGCTGCTGCCCTCGGTGTCGGCAAAGCCGCTCCCCTCGTCTTCCGGACCCTGAAGAATTTCATCGAGGTAGGTCGGCGTTCCCAGCTTCTTGAGATGATCTACCACGCGATGGACTTCGGCGTCCGAGGCGAATGCCCCGTGCACGCGCTGTGGGAAGCCGCTGCCCGGGGGAAGATAGAGCATGTCGCCATGGCCGAGCAGCGTCTCGGCACCCATCTGGTCGAGAATGGTCCGCGAGTCGATCTTGCTGGACACCTGAAAGGCAATCCGCGTTGGAATATTGGCCTTGATGAGCCCGGTGATCACATCCACCGACGGGCGCTGGGTCGCCAGGATCAGGTGAATGCCGGCCGCTCGTGCCTTCTGGGCGAGACGGGCAATCAGCTCTTCGACTTTCTTGCCGGCCACCATCATCAGATCGGCCAGTTCATCAATGACCACGACCAGATAGGGCAAGCTGGCCAGTTCCGTCGGCTGGCCATCCTCGTCCAGCGGACGCAAGGGATCGCTCAGAGGTGTGCCGGCCTGTGCCGATTCGGCCACACGCCGATTGAGCCCGGCGATGTTGCGGACTCCCAGGGCAGCCATGAGCCGATAACGCCGATCCATTTCGGCCACGCACCAGCGCAGGGCATTGGCGGTATCCCGCATGTCGGTGACAACCGGCGCGAGCAAATGCGGAATGCCTTCGTAGACCGAAAGCTCCAGCATCTTGGGGTCGACCAGAATCAATCTCACCTGCTCCGGCCGGGCCTTGTAGAGCAGGCTGAGCAGCATGGCGTTGATGGCCACCGACTTGCCCGATCCGGTCGTTCCCGCAACCAGCAGGTGTGGCATGCGCCCCAGATCGGCGACCACCGGTTGTCCGCCGATATCCTTACCCAGCGCCAGCGTGAGTGGTGAGGCGGAATCATCGTAGGCCTGGGAATGTAGAATCTCGCTCAGGCAGACCAGTTCGCGCTGCGGATTGGGAATCTCAAGCCCGACCACCGACTTGCCCGGGATCACCTCGACCACCCGAACGCTGACGGCCGACAGGGCGCGCGCCAGATCCTTGGACAAACCCGAAATCTGGCTCACCTTGACCCCTGGCGCCGGCTGCAGCTCGAAGCGCGTAATCACCGGACCGGGATGCACGGCCACCACTTTGACGGTCACTCCGAAATCGGCGAGCTTAATCTCCACCAGCCGGGAGAGCCCCTCCAGGGCCTCCGGCGTGTAGGCAGCCTCGATCGCGCGCGCCGGGTCGAGCAGGGCGAGCGGCGGCAACGCGGCATCGGACGGATCATGGAAAATCGGCACCTGGCGTTCTCGCTCGGCCCGCTCGCTGCGTTTGACCGGCCGCGGCGGCGGATCGATACGCAGTGCTTCAGCCGATGCCTTGGCCGGCCGCCGCAGGCGAGATACGGGTTCGGCGCGGACACCGTCAACCCCAGGATGATGCGCGCGGCGCGTCCGTATCCGCGCCGCCACTCGCCGCAGCGCTTCCAGTCCCTTCAGCACGAGTCGGCCAGTGCCTTCGGCCAAGGTGATCCAGGACAGATGCGTGGCCAACGTGATGCCGACGAGCATCAGCGGAATCAGAATCAGGGTGGAGCCGAAGGGATTGAAGGCCGCCAGCGCTGCCTCGGCAATCCGATCGCCGATCCATCCGCCGGAGCCCTGCGGCAGCGGCAGCAGGTCTTCGCGCACATGCAGGGCAGCCAAGCCGCTGGCCGAGAGAAACGCCAGCACCGCGCCGCCCAGACGCCAGCGCCGCTCCGCCGGCGGAATCGGCCCCGCCGCGCGTACCTTGTAGAATCGCCAACCGGCGTATGCCAAGGCAACACTCAAGCCGTAGGCGAGATAACCGAAGGCCGTCAACAGGGCATCGGCCAACCAGGCGCCGAGCACCCCACCCCGATTGTCCACCGGACCCGAATCCCCGATCTGACTCCAGGTCGGATCGCTGGGATGAAAGCTCAACAACGCAATCAGCAGAAAGCCGGCACCCGTAATGGCCAGCAGCAACAAGGCTTCGCGCAGGCCCCGCCCTGCTGCCCCAGCACGGGAAGCGGACGATGAACCGGAAACAGGGCTTGGCGACAAAGCGATCCTCTCGACATTCAGGCCAGCTCGCGCTCGGCCCGCACCCGTTCATCCACCAGCTTGCCGCCTCGGATGCTCAAGGCGGAAGCCAACTCGGCCGGCTCATCGCCCAGCGGCGAACTTGCCAGCATCGCCACATAAGGCAGCAGCGCTGCAGACAAGGCCTGAGAGGCGGTCCGTGGCACCGCGCCTGGCAGATTGGCCACACCGAGGTGCCAGACGCCGTGACGCAGGTAAGCTGGATCATCATACCCACGGGGCTCCATGGTTTCCACGCACCCCCCCTGATCAATGGAGATGTCGACGATCACGGTTCCCGGCCGCATGCGCTGAACCATGGCCTCGGTGATCACCGCGGGCGCCCGCCGTCCCGGCACCAGCACGGCACCGACGACCAGATCGGCCGCAGCGACTGCATCGGCCAGCGCATCGCCGTGTGGATAGAGTGTGGTCACATTGGCGCCCAGGGTCGCTGCGGCGTCCAAGGCGGACTGCTGCAGATCAAACGCCTCGACCGATGCGCCGAGAGCGGCCGCTGTCCCGATCGCCGACAGACCCGCCTGTCCGCAACCGACCACGACCACACGGGCCCGTGGCACACCCGGCATGCGCCCCAGCAGCACGCCGCGCCCGCCGCTCACGCCCTGCAACCAGCGCGCGCCTTGATGAATGGCCAGCACACCGGCAATGCGACTCATCGGTGCAAGCAGCGGAAACTGCTCGCCAGCCTTCACGGTCTCGAATGCCCATGCCGTCAGTCCGCGGCGGCACAGGGCATCGACCAGATCCGGCGCGGCAGCCAGGTGCAAAAAGGAAAACAAGCGGTGATCGTCACGCAACAGTGCCCATTCCGCCGGCAAAGGTTCCTTGACCTTCACGATCAGTTCGCCGGCGGCGTAGGTCGCCGCCGCATCCGCGGCAACTTCGACACCGATTCGTTGATAGTGCGCATCGGAGTAGCCGCTGGCCTCCCCGGCCTGCGACTGCACAGTCACAACATGCCCCCTACGGATCAGGCTGTCGCAGGCATCCGGCAGCAGAGCAACCCGGCCTTCATAGGGTTTGGTTTCCTTGGGAATGGCGATGTGCATGCTTGGAACTCCTGGAACGGCCCCGCTTTCGATCCAGACCGGGGTACAATGAAAATCATCCCGGGACCATGCAAGAGTCTGTCCATGTCCCTGCACGTCCGTGTTCATGCCCGACTCGACGAAATCGACGCCGCGCAGTGGAATGCGTTGGATGCCAGCGGCTATCCTTTCCTGCGCCATGAGTATCTCAGCGCCTTGGAACAGACCGGTTGTGTCGGAAACGGGACAGGCTGGCAGCCCTGCCATTTGGCAGCTTACGACAACGGCCAATTGTGCGCTGCCCTGCCGCTCTACCAGAAAGCCCACTCACTGGGCGAATTCGTTTTCGACTTTTCGTGGGCCGATGCCTACGACAGGCTGGGCCTTGCCTACTACCCGAAACTGGTTGCCGCAATTCCGTTCACGCCGGTGGCTGGGCCGCGCGCACTGCCCACCACGGGGCATCCGGAGGACGCGCATCGTCTGCTTGTTCAGACAGCGCTCGCCAGCATGGAACGCGCCGACCTGTCCTCTTTCCATTGCCTGTTTCCGGACAAAACGCAGGCCGACCATTGGTCCCGGGAAACCGGCCTGCTGTTACGCAAGGCCTGTCAGTTTCGCTGGCACAATCAGGGCTTTGCCGACTTTGATGACCATCTCTCGATGTTCAGCGCCGACAAGCGCAAGAAAATCCGCCGCGAACGACGCCGCGTCCGCGACGCCGGACTGAGGCTGGAAACCTGGCTGGGCGGTGACATGACGCCAGACCGCTGGCAGGCGGTGTATCCCTTGCTGGCCGACACGTTCTATCGTCATGGCCATCACCCCTATCTCAGCCAGGCGTTCTTTGAACGCATCAGCCCGGCACTCGGGGAACAGATGCTGCTCTTTGTCGCCTTCGATGACCAGACGCTGGTCGGCGCCGCCCTCGCTTTCCGGGATGCCCACACCCTCTACGGACGCTATTGGGGCACGCGTGGCAACTGGGACAGCCTGCATTTCGAATTGTGCTACCACTGCGGCATCGACTACTGCATTCGGCATGGCCTCACCGACTACGATCCGGGCACCCAAGGCGAGCACAAGCTGGCACGCGGCTTCTTACCCAGTCTGACCTACTCGCTACACGCCATCGCCCATCCGGCACTGCGCCAGGCCATCGCCGATTTCCTGACCCAGGAAAGCAACTGGGTCGATCGCTATGCGGCGCGCATGGACGCGCACAGCCCGTTCAAGACCAATTCAGCATGATCCCCATGCTGCAGCCCGATGATCCACCCGATCATTTCCCCGACCCCGCACGCGCCCTGCGCCATCCAGACGGGTTGCTCGCGTTCGGCGGTGATCTGTCCGCAGAAAGGCTGGTCGCCGCCTACCAGCGCGGTATCTTCCCTTGGTACAACGAGGGTGACCCCATCCTGTGGTGGTCGCCCGATCCCCGCACCGTCCTGCTGCCGGCTGCCATCCATCGTTCCCGTCGCCTTGAACGGCGCATGCGACAAGCCCGCTACCGCGCCAGCATCGACGAAGCATTCGACCCGGTGGTCCACGCATGCGCCGAACCACGCGGCACCGAATCCGGCACCTGGCTGCTTCCGGAGATGCACGCGGCCTACAGCCGGCTGCATCATTCCCAGGGTCTGGCCCATTCCATTGAACTCTGGGATGGCGATCATCTCGTCGGGGGACTCTACGGCATCGCCCTGGGCCGTGTTTTTTTCGGCGAATCGATGTTCAGCCGGGTACCGGATGCATCCAAGATCCTGCTGGTCATCCTCGGCTGTCAGCTGGCCCGGCGGGATTACCGTTTGATCGACGCGCAGGTCGCCTCGCCACACTTGCTGCGAATGGGTGCGCAGTTGTGGCCGCGTCCGCGATTCCTTCAGGAACTTTCGCGTGCCGTGACCGACGACCCGCCCCTTCCGCTGGCGCCACTGGATCCCGATCTCAGCACTCCTGGCGGGGGACTTGTCGCGGCCAGAGACATTGAACAACGGTGCCGCTTGTAGCACAATCCCAGCCCTTCCGGGGCAGTTCGCCCTCTAATCGACCCAGGTTGCCATGTCGAAAGAAGATATGATCGAAATGCAGGGCAAGGTCATTGATACCTTACCCAATACCACCTTCCGGGTTCAGCTCGACAACGGGCACGTCGTCACGGCCCATATTTCCGGCAAGATGCGCAAGCACTACATCCGCATCCTGACCGGCGACACCGTCACGGTCCAGCTGACGCCTTACGACCTCACCAAGGGCCGCATCGTTTTCCGGGGCCGCTAGACAGCCGCAACGCGCGAATCAACCTCGAGCGTCAACCGCTCATCCTGCACCTCGACCCGGACTCGCCCACCCTCGGTCAAGCGCCCGAACAGGATCTCGTCCGCCAGTGGACGCTTGATCTGTTCCTGGATCACGCGGCCCATGGGCCGTGCACCCATCTGCGGGTCATAGCCTCGCTCGGCCAGCCAAGCCCGCGCCTCATCACTCACCGTCAGTGCTACCCGCTTGGTTTCCAGTTGAACTTCCAGCTGGGTCAGGAATTTGTCCACCACGTGCAGAATCGTCGCTGCATCGAGGGGCTTGAACTGTACGATAGCGTCGAGGCGATTGCGGAACTCCGGCGAGAAAGCGCGCTTGATCGTCTCCATGACGTCGGTCTGGTGATTCTGAAGAGTGAAACCCATCGACGGACGCTGCATTGCCTCGGCACCGGCATTGGTGGTCATCACGACGATCACGTTGCGAAAATCCACCTTGCGACCGTTGTTATCAGTCAGCGTCCCATGATCCATGACCTGCAACAGCAGGTTGAATACGTCCGGATGGGCCTTTTCGATCTCATCCAGCAGCACCACCGCATGCGGGGTTTTGAGGATGGCATCGGTCAACAGCCCGCCCTGATCAAAGCCGACATAGCCAGGAGGTGCACCGATCAGACGGGACACGGTATGGCGCTCCATATATTCGGACATGTCGAAGCGGATCAACTCGATTCCCAGCACGTTCGCCAATTGCCGTGTGACCTCGGTCTTGCCGACACCGGTGGGTCCGGCAAACAGGAAACTGCCGATCGGCCGGTCCGGATTTCCCAAGCCGGAGCGATTGGTCTTGATGGCATTGGCCAAGGTTAGGATGGCGGCATCCTGACCGTAGATCACGAGCTTCAGGTCCCGCTCGAGATTGCGCATGGTCTCCCGGTCGGACCGGGACACCTGCTTGGGCGGAATGCGCGCGACTTTCGCCACGATGGCTTCGACATCCCCTGCCGTCACGGTTTTGCGCCGTCGCGCCTCGGGCAACAGCTGCAGACTTGCCCCGACTTCATCCACGATATCGATGGCCTTGTCGGGCAGGTGACGGTCGGTGATGTAGCGGGCCGACAACTCCGCCGCCGCGCGCAGCGCGGGCTGGGTATAGCGCACCTTGTGGAATTGCTCGAAATGCCGTTGCAAGCCTTTCAGAATCTGATAGGTCTCGTCGACTGTGGGTTCCGGAACATCGATTTTCTGAAAGCGCCGCGCCAAGGCGCGATCTTTCTCGAAGATGCCGCGATACTCCTGATACGTCGTCGAGCCGATGCATTTGAGATCTCCCGACGCCAGCATCGGCTTGAGCAGATTGGACGCATCCATCACCCCGCCGGACGCCGAACCCGCGCCGATGAGGGTGTGAATCTCGTCGATGAAGAGCACGGCGCCCTTTTGCTTGCGCAACTGTGCCAATACGCCTTTGAGGCGCTTCTCGAAGTCGCCACGATATTTCGTTCCGGCCACAAGGGCACCCAGATCCAACGCATAGATGGTCGCATCCTGGAGGATTTCGGGCACACGGCCCTGAGTGATCAGCCAGGCCAGGCCTTCTGCGATGGCGGTCTTGCCCACGCCGGCCTCGCCCACCAGCAACGGATTGTTCTTGCGACGCCGGCACAGGATCTGAACCACGCGCTCAACTTCGGAATCGCGTCCGATCAGCGGGTCGATACGCCCTTTGCGAGCCCGCGCATTGAGGTTGGCGGCATACAGGTCCAGTGGGCTGGCATTTTCATCCTGATCGCCGTTGTTCTCGTTCGACTCCGCTGCGGCCGAGGCGTCATCTTCCTCTTCGTGATCATGCACCTTGCGAATGCCGTGGGAAATGTAATTGACGACATCGAGGCGGGTCACCGACTGCTTGTTGAGCAGAAACACCGCCTGGGCTTCCTGTTCGCTGAAGATGGCCACCAGCACGTTGAGTGCAGTCACCTCCTTCTTGCCGGCTGATTGCACGTGGAAAAAGGCCCGTTGCAACACCCGCTGAAAGCCGAGGGTGGGCTGGACATCGTGCTGCTCAGGGTCATCCACGACCGGGGTATGGCTGTCGATGTACTCGCGCAACTCCCGCCCCAACTGCGCGAGATCTGCGCCGCACGAGCGCAGCGCATCCGCCACCAGCGCATTGTCCAGCAGAGCCAACAACAAATGCTCTACCGTGATGAATTCATGCCGCTTGGCGCGAGCGCCGGTGAAAGCGGCATTGATGGCGAATTCCAGCTCTTTGCTCAACATGGCGAACGCTCCACAGCAGGGACAGACAACCGGTCGAGACGATCCATTGCCACGGCCAGGGGCCTACCCCGGACGGATTCATCGAAAAACTCAGGCTTCCTCTAGGGAAGACAACAGTGGATGCTGATGCTTGCGCGCGTAATCATTGACTTGCGTAACTTTCGTTTCGGCAATCTGGGCCGGATAAATGCCGCAGACCGCCTTGCCTCGAGTGTGGACCTGAAGCATCACATGGGTGGCCTGGGTGCGATCCATGCCAAAAAATCGCTCCAGCACGTGCACCACGAACTCCATCGGTGTGAAGTCGTCATTGAGCATGACCACCTTGAAATGGGGCGGCGGCTTGAGCTTCGGCTTGGCATTCTCGACAACGGCCTCACCGTCGTGACCGCCCGGCTGACCCGACTCCATCATACCCGCAAACCCACTCCCAACAACGCAACGCGCGATCCACGCCTTGCAATGCCAGTCTTTGGCAGCGCAAGGCCTCGGGTTCTATTGTGGGCGCGTAGGACAGGATTGAAAAGAGCGCGGGACACGCTTACGCGACAGCGAAACGAGATGACGGCTCGCCCCTGAAGACCTGGGTCACCGGTTGAACAGGCCAGAAAACACCGGAAAGGACAGGATCGGTGAGAATCGTGACCTTCGCCGGGTCAGAAACGAACCAACGCGGAACCCCATGTGAAACCACCACCGAACGCTTCGAGCAGCAGCAACTGGCCGCGCTGAATCCGGCCGTCGCGAACGGCGGCATCCAGCGCCAAGGGAATGGAAGCGGTCGACGTATTGCCATGGTGATCGACCGTCACGACCACTTGATCCATCGGCATCCCCAACCGGCGCGCCGTCGCCTGGATGATGCGGACATTCGCCTGATGGGGAATCAGCCAGTCCAACTCCGACTTGTCATGGCCGAAGCGTGCCAAGCATTCCTCAACACTCTGCCCGAGGGTTGCCACGGCGACCTTGAACACTTCGCTGCCACGCATCTGCAAATAGACGTTCTCGAGATTGCGGAAATCGCGCCCCACGCCCCCGGGGAACTCGAGTAGATCGCGATACCGGCCATCGGCATGGATCAGGCTGCCGATGATGCCCGGTTCGGCAGCCGCCTCCAGAATCACGGCACCTGCACCATCGCCGAACAACACGCACGTCGTGCGATCGCTCCAGTCCACGAGCTGGGACATCATCTCGGCACCCACCACCAGCACACGGCGTGCATCGCCGGTACGGATGAACTTGTCGGCAACGTTCAGCGCGTAAATGAATCCGCTGCAAGCAGCTTCCAGCGTGAACGCGCCAATCCGTGCGATGCCGAGCCGCTCCTGCAGCATGGTCGCGCTATTGGGAAAGATCTGATCGGGCGTCGTCGTTCCCATGACGATAAGGTCCAAATCCTCCGGCGCCAAACCGGCCATGGCCAGGGCATTGCGCGCCGCTTGCTCGGACATCATGCTGACCGTTTCATCGGGCGCACTGATGTGCCGCTGCACGATGCCCGTCCGCTCCCGAATCCAGCTGTCACTGGTGTCGATACGGGCTTCCAGATCCGCATTGGTCAGTATCTTCCGGGGCAAGTAGCTTCCCGTGGCGACGATGCGTGAATAAACCGGCGTCACTGTTCTCCTCCATGAGCCTGGCCCTGCAGGGCAGACCCCACCAGATGCGCGATGCGATCGGGAACCGACATTTGCGCCGCATTGACGCCCAAGCGGATGGCATTGGCGAAGGCCAACTCGTCAGCTCCACCATGACTCTTGATGACGATGCCTTGCAGTCCGAGCAGACTGGCGCCATTGTAGAGGCGCGGGTCCATGCGCCGCTTGATTGCTTTCAGTACCGGCAGGGAAATCAGGCCTGCCAACTTCGTGAACGGGTTGCGACCGTATTCCTGGCGAATGAACTCACTGAGCATGTGCGCGAGGCCCTCACTGGTCTTGAGTGCGACATTGCCCACAAATCCATCACAGACCACCAAGTCGACCTTGCCGCTGTAGATATCGTTACCTTCGACGAAACCACAATAGTTGATGGCGTCATCGGCCTGCAGCAGCCTCGCCGCATGCTTGACGCTTTCCACACCCTTGATTTCTTCCACACCGATATTCAGCAGCCCGACCCTTGGGCGCGGAATATGATCCACGGCGTGAACCATGACCGATCCCATCACGGCAAACTGATAGAGCTGTTCGGCGGTGCAATCGGAATTGGCGCCGAGATCGAGAACGTAGGTGTGCCCTCGCATCGTCGGCAGTGCCGAGATGATGGCGGGACGGTCAACCCCAGGCAGCATCTTGAGCACAAAGCGGGCCGTCGCCATAAGAGCACCCGTATTGCCCGCACTCACCATGACGTCGCATTGACCCCGCTTAACGAGATCCAGCGCAATCCGCATGGATGAGTCTTTTTTGTTGCGGAGCGCCTTGGAGGGGGATTCATCCATTCCGACCACTTCAGTCGCCGGATGGATCGATATGCGCTCGGGAAACGGCGCGCGCTGCCGCGAAAGTTCCTGTTTGAGGACTTCCGGCTGGCCGACCAGGATCAAATGCAGCTGAGTGTACTCGGACAAGGCCGACACAGCGGCCGGCACGACCACGCTGGGACCGAAATCCCCGCCCATGGCATCCAGCGACATGCAAACCTTTTTATCCATCCCGCTGCGCCAACCCCAGCCGTGACGGCCTGGAAACCACCCATCGATCCATGTTCACGAGAGACGCCTGCGCCTCAGCGTGACCCAGCCGCCACAGCCTGTGCCGGCTTTATCCGCCGCAATCACTCCTCGGTGGCGCTGCCGAGGATCTTGCGTCCACGATAATAGCCCGTAGGGGTCAGATGATGGCGGCGGTGCGTCTCGCCGGTGACCGCGTCGACGGACACAAAGGGATTGGTCAAACCGTCATGAGCGCGACGCATACCGCGCTTGGAACGGGTTTTGCGATTCTGTTGTACTGCCATGATTATTGAACTCCGAATGATTTCACGGTACGGGCCGTCGGTCGGCCCTACCCCATAGGTTCAGTTCATCGATTCCGCTTCAACACCGCGAACGGGCTTTCCTCACTGCCGCCAGACCGATCATGCTCGGGGGGCGAACACTGCGGATGCAAGGCCACGATCGGCAAGGCGAGAATGGCCTCATCCTCGACCAGGTCGGCAAGCCGAACGGGCTGACCATCGGTCAACAGCGGCTCGGAATCGCCCGGGATGTCAGTCAAGCGACGCTCATCGGCCAGCGCAGTCAGATCGACGGTGCCGGCCAAGGCCTGTCGATAGCGTCGCAAGCAACGCTGACAGGTGAGAACGACCTCCCCTTGGATCTCGCCTGAAATGCGCGAGCGCCCTTCATCATCGCGTCGAAAGTTCAATGCGAATCGGATGTCGCCCGCCGGTTCCGCCACCATCTGCTCAAGTCGTTTCAGCCCGGCGACGGCATAGCCGCCCTCCAGATGTCCGCCCTTGGCAGCGAACCGATCGACTTCAATGAACTCAGGCAATGGATCAGACATAAGCGCGCGATAATAGCGACTTTCCTACCCTGCTGTAAACTCAGCCGTCGGGTCCCAGCGATCGGGGAAGCCCGCACACAAGTCCGGAACGGGTTCAGGCAACCCAAATTCGCGCGGATAACCCACGGCGGTCAGATAAAGTCCGTCCGGAGCCGCGGTCACACCACCCAGCATCCGGTTGCGCTGAGCCAATACATCGCCCGCCCAGGATACGGGTCGGTCCCCTTTGCCGATCGCCATCAGGACACCAGCGATGTTGCGCACCATGTGATGCAAAAATGCGTTTGCCTGGATCTCCAGGACGATGAGCGCGCCTTCCCGCTGCACGTTCAGCGAGTGCACCGTGCGGATCGGCGATCTGGCTTGGCATTCCTGGCCGCGAAACGAGGAGAAATCATGCTCTCCGACCAGCGTTTGGCCCGCCGCCGCCATTCTTGCCACATCCAGCGGATAGTGGAACCACGTTACGCGGCCGGCCGTCAGCGCGCTGCGTGCGCGCTCATCGTGGATCAGATAGCGATAGCGCCGCCACTGGGCGCTGAACCGCGCATGAAAACGATCGGAAACGGGGCGCGCCCATTTCACGGCGATCGTTGAGGGAAGATACCGATTGCCACCCAACACCCAGGCGGCCTCCGGGCGATCCACAGGACTGTCGAAATGAACCACCTGTCCTTGAGCGTGGACGCCGGCATCGGTGCGCCCGGCCGCCGTCACCTCGACCGGGGCCGCAGCCACCCGGCCCAGCGCACGCTCCAGCGTCGACTGTACGGTGCGAGTCGTGTGCCGCTGCGCCTGCCAGCCCTGGAAAGACGCCCCATCGTACTCGACCCCCAATACGATTCGCATGCCCTGTCTGCAACCCTTCCTTCATCCATGCGTATGCAGCCCGACGTCAAAAACAGCCAGGGGGCCCGATGAGCCCCCCGCCTGGATCGCACCTCGCCACTCGACTTCAAAAACGCGGCGGTAGCTGCGCCATCAGTGTTTCCGCTTCCCGGCGCTGATCGGGGGTTCCCCCCTTGATCACTTCGTCGATCAGGACCCGCGCGCCATCGGCGTCATCGAGTTCCAAGTACTGCCGCGCAAGATCCAGCCGCGTTCCATAATCATCGCGAGTTCCGAAATCCTCGATGTCGAGTGTTCCCGTTTCCGGCACATCCACCACGAAAGCCTGGTCGGTCTCATCCGGAGACACACCGACCCGATTCTCGACCTGTACCATCAATTCACGCGCCTCGGCCTGTTGCTCGATCGTGCCCTCGAGCAAGGCTTGATCAAGCTCGCGCCGCGCCGCGCCATATTCTTCCATCCCGAGATAAACCCGGGCCATGTCCAGATGCTTCTCCACGGTATTCTCAGGCGCGCCGCCCGTGCCAGCGTCGGCTTCCGCGTCGGTCAAATCGAACGACAAATCATCCTCACCGGCCGCACTCCCACGGGGATGACCGAGCACCTCCGTTTGCATTTCGGCGTCGAGTGCCAGGCTCGCATCATCCGCGCCGGATCCACCCGCACGGAAATCCGACGAGCCGGCAGCCGAATGGTCCAGATTCAAATCTAGAAAGTCATCGCCGCCAAGAGCCGGTGCGGAAACCTGGAACAAGGGTTCGTCCGGCAGCATCTGCTGCCCCATGATCGCACAACGTTCCCAGGCTGAATCGGCCTGGCCATGCGGCTCGGCAGCGAGCGCCTGCGCATGGTGAAGAAAGGCCTCCTTATCCGAAGCCGCAAACAGGACTTCGAGCCGCTTGAGTTTCAGATCCCGGCGATCCGGCTGACGGGCCAGCGCCTGTTCCACCACAGCCAGCGCCTCGTCGTACAAACCATAGGTCAGATTGAAATCGGCCTCGGCCAAAGGATCTTCCTGATCCACGCCCAATGGAGACTCTGGCGAAAGCGGCGCGGGGCCGGACTGCGTATCCTCGAGTGGATCGGCTATCTCCGTAGATGGGGACTCCCCGTCCCCGCCCATTGCGAGTACCGGTTCCTTGCGGGATGGGCCATGCGGCGCGACATCCATCGATTGGTCAGGATCCGACTCACCGTTATTGAGGACAAAGTCGATCTCCTGTGCATCGGTCTCTTCAGATCGGCGACGCCAGAGTATCCAACCCGCAGCGGCAAGGGCCATCGCAGCCAAACCCGCAAGAATGAGCGACCAGGGCGAACGGTCGTCCGTTGGCTCTGGCGTGACGGCAGCTTCTGCTTGCGGAACCTCTGCCGGCGCATTCATCTGCGGCGGCAGCGGCTGTAGTGCATCGGGGCCATCCATCGGCGTATCGTCGCTTCCGCCGACGGGATCCAATGGCTTTTGCAGGGCCAGCGCGGTTGGGCTGTCCATCTGAACCAGACCCGCGCTCTTCTCATCCGAGCCGGTCTGTGAGCCGTCGCTTCCGGCAGAGGATGCACTCCCCTCCGCTGTTACGCTGCCGCTCTCGTCGATCATCGGCGCCGCTTGCGGCGGCACCAGCGCGGAATCGTTTTCATCGGGCGCGACCAGTTCGAGCCGTGGACGTGTTGGCACCGATGGCGCCTTGGGCGCCACTTCGGCCGGCGCGGCAGGCTCGGGCGCTGTGGGTGCCGGCGCAGGGGTCGCCTTGGCGAGGCGGGTACCGCGACCGGCTCGCCATTCCTCATTTTGCCGGCGCACTTCGGCAAGCGCGGCTGCCCGGGAGATGGCGCGAATCTCATCGACATCCGGCATGCGCAAGATGGCGCCGGCCTTGAGTCGATTGATATTACCGTTGAATGCTTCCGGATTGCGCTGATAGATTGCCAGCATCATCTGATTCATGCTGACCGATGCATCCGCGCGATGGCGTCCCGCAATCGCCCAAAGTGTATCGCCGCGGCGAACCTTCAACCGATCCGGTTCAGAATCGCGTGCCGACTGCCCAACCTCCGAATCAGTCGGCTGCGGTGGACGCTGACGTTGTGTGGCCTGTGGCTTTTCAGGCGGCTGAACCGGCTCCGGCTCGGTGATCTCCGGCAGCGCTGCGGCCGGCTGCTCTCGCACAACCGGCTGACGCGTCTCCGGAATCTCGGCAGGCGCCATCAAGGTCGGCGGATCAAGCAGCAGCGTGAACTCACGCACCAGCCGCCCCTCTCCCCAACTGAGTTCCACCAGGAATGTGAGGAAAGGATCGCGGATGCTGTCGCGGCTGGTCACCAAAATGTAGGGCGTCGCAGCATCACGCACCACACGGAACTGCAGACTGGCCTGCTCGGCCCCCAAGTCGATACCGGCACGCTGGTAAACATCACTCGGGGCCAGATCGACCCGTAATGAGTGCAACTCACCCGCCGTCGCCGAAGTCAGGGGAATTCGCGCCTCCAGGGGTTGATTGAGATAGGAGCGCCCCTCGATTGCCCCGGTACTCAAGGCATGCGCCAGGGCTGGCGCCAAAAGAATCAAAGCCGCTGATACGGCACGTGTTGTCTTCCCGATCTGCACGCGAATGTTCCCCTCGATGCGGTTCTTAACCGTAGCCATCCTTGGCCGTACTCAGCCGGCCTGCACGCTTCACTATATCGCGCACTGCGATGCCAAATGAACGGCGCGTCCAGCAGCCCTTCCGAAACGACATATCGGCGAGCCATGAAAAACATGAAGCCGCGCCCGTTTGAGAAAAGCGCCGTCTCACGCGGCCCGATCGAGCACGATGCCCAACATGCGCCGCAACGGCTCGGCCGCGCCCCATAGGAGCTGATCCCCAACCGTGAACGCAGCCAGATACTCGGGGCCCAGGTTGAGTTTCCGCAACCGGCCCACCGGCACTTCAAGTTGTCCGGTGACCGCCGCCGGGGTGAGTTCCCGCATCGTGCGCTCACGCTCATTCGGCACCAGGCGCACCCAGTCGTTGGCTCCCGCAATCATGGCTTCGATCTCCGCCAGCGGAAGGTTCTGGCGCAACTTGATGGTCAGCGCCTGACTGTGGCAACGCATGGCCCCGATCCGCACGCACAAGCCATCGATGGGAACCGGCCGGTCGCTGCAGCCGAGAATCTTGTTGGTTTCAGCCTGGCCTTTCCATTCTTCGCGGCTTTGACCGTTTTCCAGCCCCACATCGATCCAGGGGATCAGACTGCCGGCCAGCGGAACTCCGAACTGGCGGGCTGGAAAATCGCCGTCGCGTAGAGCCTGGCTGACCTTCCGGTCGATTTCGAGAATGCCGGAGGCCGGATCGGCCAGTTCATTCGCGACCGCACTGTGCAGGCGCCCCATCTGCGTCAGTAGTTCGCGCATGTTCTGAGCACCCGCGCCGGAGGCGGCCTGATAGGTCATGGAGCTGACCCACTCCACCGCGTCGGCGGCAAACAGACCGCCCAATGCCATCAGCATCAGGCTCACCGTGCAATTGCCCCCGACGTAGTCCTTGACGCCGCTGGACAATGCTGCGTCGATCACCGGCCGGTTGACCGGATCGAGCACGATGACGGCCTGATCCGCCATGCGCATCGTGGAGGCCGCATCGATCCAGTAGCCACGCCAGCCTGCCGCGCGCAGATCGCCGTGCACCGCCTTGGTGTAATCCCCCCCTTGGCAGGTGACGATCACATCCATCTCCCCCAGAGCACCGAGATCATAGGCATCGCGCAGGGGCGGCAGCGGATGCCCGATCTCCGGCGCCGCGCCACCTGCCTGGGAAGTCGAGAAAAATACCGGCTCGGCAATTCGCTCGAAATCCCCTTCGGTGCGCATGCGCGCCATGAGCACCGAACCGACCATGCCACGCCAGCCGACGAATCCCACCCGCATCGTTCTCGATCTCCTCAATCGTTCCGTTTGATATCCCGTACGCGATTCGCGGTCAGCCCAAGGCTGCCACCACCGCGTCGCCCATGGCGACCGTGCCGACCGTAGCCTCGCCTGCCTGGGCGATGTCCGCCGTGCGCAGCTCCTGATCCAAGACGCGCGCCACAGCGCGTTCCACCCGATCAGCCAGATCGGGTGCGCCCAGGCTATAGCGCAACATCATGCCCACGGACAGGATCGTTGCCAACGGGTTGGCCACGCCGCGTCCGGCGATATCCGGCGCCGAGCCGTGGATCGGCTCATAAAGGCCCCTACCATCGGCATTCAGGGACGCTGAAGGCAGCATGCCGATGGAACCAGTCAGCATGGACGCCTCGTCGGACAGAATGTCGCCGAACAGATTACCGGTGACCATCACATCGAACTGCTTCGGATTGCGCACCAATTGCATGGCCGCATTGTCGACCAGCATATGACTCAGAGTCACGTCCGGATATTCGGCGGCCACCTCCGTGACGACGTCGCGCCAGAGCTGGGTGCTTTCGAGCACGTTCATCTTGTCGATCGAACACAGCCGGCCATCGCGCCGCTGCGCCGCCTGGAACGCCACATGGGCGATGCGACGGATCTCCGACTCACTGTAGATCATGGTATTGATGCCAACGCGCTCGCCCTCCCGCGTTTCGATCCCGCGCGGCTCGCCGAAATACACATCGCCGGTGAGTTCACGTACGATCAGGATATCCAGCCCGGCCACGATCTCGGGCTTGAGGCTGGACGCACCGGCGAGCTGTGGAAACACCACGGCGGGACGCAGATTCGCAAAAAGATTCAGATCCTTGCGGATCGCCAGCAGCCCGCGCTCGGGCCGCTGATGACGCGGCAACGCATCGTAACGCGGGCCGCCCACCGCACCCAACAGCACGGCATCGGCGGCGCGGGCGCGCGCTCGCGTCGCGGCCGGATAAGGCTCGCCGGTCGCGTCCACCGCGCAACCGCCCAAGAGCCCTTCCTCCCAGCTGACTGCCAGCCCGTGGTCACGCCGCAGCGCGTCCAGAACTTTCAGCGCCTCGGCGACAATTTCCGGGCCGATTCCATCACCCGGCAACACCAGAATGCGTTTGCTCATGAATCAAAAATCCTCGTGTCAGTCGGCAAAGAGCCAGGGCGCCTCGGTGCGGCGCCGGGCCTCGTAGGCGCGAATGCGATCGGCGCGCTGCAGCGTCAGACCGATATCATCGAGCCCGTTGAGCAGGCAGTGACGCCGGAAGGCATCGACAGTGAAGGTGATCGCCTCTCCGGCCGGCGTCGTGATGGTTTGCGCCTCGAGATCCACGCGCACGCGATAGCCGGGCGTGGACTTCGCCTCCTGGAACAGCCGATCCATGACCGCCTCAGGCAGCACGATGGGCAACACGCCGTTCTTGAAGCAATTATTGAAGAAAATGTCGGCGAAGCTGGGTGCCAGCACGACGCGGAATCCGGCATTGGCGAGCGCCCAGACGGCATGCTCGCGCGAGGAACCGCAACCGAAATTCTCGCGCGCCAAAAGAACCTCGGCGCCCTGGTAGCGGGGCTGGTTCAGAATGAAGTCAGGATTGATGCGGCGCGTGGCGTTGTCGACATCAAGCCCGCCTTGATCCAGGTACCGCCAGTCGTCGAACAGATTGGGCCCGAAACCGGTGCGGTGGATGGACTTCAGGAACTGCTTGGGGATGATCGCGTCGGTATCGACGTTGGCCCGGTCGAGCGGGGCCACCAAGCCGTTCAGGGTGGTGAATGCCTGCATGTTCAAACTCCCTCAGCCGAAGCGGCGGATATCGACAAAGTGGCCGGCGATCGCGGCCGCGGCGGCCATGGCCGGGCTGACCAGGTGCGTGCGCCCGCCCTGCCCCTGCCGGCCCTCGAAGTTGCGGTTGCTGGTCGACGCGCAGCGTTCGCCGGGTTCCAGCCGGTCGGCGTTCATCGCCAGACACATAGAGCAGCCCGGTTCACGCCACTCGAAGCCCGCTTCGGTAAAGATGCGGTCGAGCCCTTCGGCTTCCGCCTGCGCCTTGACCAGACCCGATCCGGGCACCACCAGCGCCAGCTTCAGGCGGCTGGAGACCCGGCGCCCTTTCACCACCGCGGCCGCGGCGCGCAAATCCTCAATGCGCGAGTTGGTGCAGGAACCGATGAAGACTTTGTCCAGCTCGATCGACGCGATGGGCTTACCCGCCTCGAGCCCCATATAGGCCAGCGCGCGGCGCATGCCTTCGGCCTTGACGGCATTCGCTTCCTGGTCGGGATCAGGTACGGTGCTGCCGACGGGAACGACCATCTCGGGCGAGGTCCCCCAGGTGACCTGAGGCTCGATGGCGGCGGCGTCCAGCCGCACGACCGTGTCGAACTCGGCATCGGCGTCGGAGTGCAGATCCTGCCAGGCCGCGACGGCCTGATCCCACAGTGCGCCCTTGGGCGACTGCGGGCGGTCCTTGACGTAGGCGATGGTTTTCTCATCGGCGGCAATCAGACCGGCGCGAGCGCCCGCTTCGATGGCCATGTTGCAAACAGTCATGCGTCCTTCCATCGACAGCGCGCGAATGGCATCGCCACCGAATTCGATGGTGTACCCCGTACCGCCGGCGGTGCCGATCCTGCCGATGATGGCCAGCACGATGTCCTTGGCCGTGACGCCAGGAGCCACAGCGCCGTCGACGCGGATCAGCATGGTGCGCGAGGGCTTCTGCAGCAGCGTCTGGGTCGCGAGCACATGCTCGACTTCGCTGGTGCCGATACCGAAGGCGAGCGCCCCGAAAGCGCCGTGGGTGGCGGTATGCGAGTCGCCGCAGACGATGGTCGTGCCCGGCAGCGTGAAGCCCTGCTCCGGCCCGATGACATGCACGATACCCTGGCGGTGATCCATCATGGTGAGTTCGGAAATGCCGAACTCCTGGCAATTGCGGTCCAGCGCCTCGACCTGGGCGCGGGAGATGGGATCGGCGATGCCGCCGGCGCGGCCGCGTGTCGGGACATTGTGATCCGGCACCGCCAGATTCGCGCCCACGCGCCATGGTTTGCGACCGGCAAGCCGCAGCCCGTCGAAGGCCTGCGGTGAGGTGACCTCATGCACCAGTTGGCGGTCGATGTAGAGCAGCGCCGTACCGCTCTCGTCCACATCCACCACATGGGCGTCCCAGATCTTTTGGTAAAGCGTTTTGCCTGCCATGTGCGCAGCCTCCGATGAATTGCTAGGGCCATGTTAGCCGCGTCGTTTGCTATGATTCAAATTCATATTTTTTATCGGTTTCATTCCAGGATTTCATGATGGACCTGAGCCTTTTGGCAGCCTTTGTCACTGTCGCTACCGAAGGTTCGTTTTCTCGCGCCGCAGACCGGCTTCACCTGACCCAGCCGGCAGTGAGCAAACGTATCGCGGCACTTGAGACTGACCTCGGCGCGCCGGTGTTCGATCGGATCGGACGCGGGATCGTTCTCACTGAAGCCGGGCGCGCCCTCTTGCCGCGCGCGCGCGACATCCTCAAAGGCGTCGACGCCTGTCGTCGGGTAGTGGCCGATCTATCCGGCCCGGTATCCGGACCGCTCGAAGTCGGCACCAGCCATCACATCGGCCTGCGCCGACTGCCGCCTTTCCTGCGCCGGTTCGCGCGCGGATTCCCGGCCGTCGAACTGAACATTCGTTTCGTCGATTCCGAACAGGCCTGCGGGGCCGTGGCCGAGGGCTTGCTCGAACTGGCCGTGGTAACGCTGCCGCTCACGCCTGCCGCCCACATCGAGACCGAAGTCCTCTGGGACGATCCCCTGATGGTGATGGCTGCGCCGGATCACCCCCTCGCCCGCCTGACCGCCCCGAGCCCTGCGGATCTCGCCCGGTATCCGGCCATCCTGCCCGAGGCCGGCACCTATACGCACACCCTGATCAGGCAGGCGTTCGCCCCCCATCATCTCGAACTCAAAACGCGGCTGCAGACCAACTATATGGAAACCATCCGCATGATGGTGGCGGTCGGGCTAGGCTGGAGCATGCTCCCCGTCACGCTTGCCGGACCGGATCTGGTCGGTGTGGAGGTCCCGGAACTTGCGTTGCGCCGTCAGCTCGGTCTGGTGCGCCATCGCGACCGCACACCCTCGCGCGCGATGGCGGCCTTCTGCGAAATGCTCCGTACACCGTTGGAAGGGTCGCATCCATCCTGATCCCCGCCGCCGGCGACCGATCGTCGCGGCGGCCCAAGCGGCCACGCTCGCCGATAGAATTCTCCCTGCTTGGGCCGGTTCGACCGGGTCCCATCGACATCGCACCCAAGAGGAGACTCGCCATGTACACCGCTGATCCGCGCCTTGATCGGCGGTCTGGTGATCGCCTACGCCGCCCACCATGCTTCGCCAACCAACCCCTGACCCGAGGCCGAGTTGGCCGTCAACGGAGCCGGCGTCATGGATCCCGTGATGACGATGATGGCCAATATGATGGTCATGATGAGCGGCGTACCGGTCGTCGGGCCCATCCATCAAAACCGGATGTCGGCGGTGAATCAGCTGCCGGGCCCGGGGCCGTTGCATCTGCCCATCATGGCGCATGCCACGGTGAGCGGCGGCTGTTCAGGTCACGGCATGTCAGCTTCCGGCCGGCACCAACCCGATACGACGCTGTCCCGATCACGGACCGCCTCCCACCTCACGACGTGATCCGTTCTTTCAACGGGAGTCCGGCGTGCAAAGACAGCGCGCCGACAACGCCCCCGCGCTTCGTTCAGCGCGTAGCCATCAGCCGCCGCTCGGCCTCGAGATACTTTTCAGCCGTCTGCCGGATGACCGCTTCGGGCAACCGTGGCCCCGGCGCCGTCTTGTCCCAGTCCAGGGTTTCCAGGTAATCCCGGACGAACTGCTTGTCGAAACTCGGTGGACTGATGCCGGTGCGGTATTGGTCGGCAGGCCAGAACCGCGACGAATCGGGTGTCAGCAATTCATCGATCAACACCAGTTGCCCATCGGCATCGAGGCCGAACTCGAATTTGGTGTCGGCAATGATGATGCCGCGTGCCTTGGCGTAGGCTGCCGCACGCTGGTAGATGGCGAGCGTGACGATTCGGATTCGGTCGGCCAGCTCGGCGCCGAGAATGCGCTCGGCTTCGGCGTAGGGAATGTTTTCGTCATGCGCGCCCACCGCTGCCTTGGTCGAAGGCGTAAACAGGGGCTCGGGCAGTTCGCAGGCCTGATTCAAGCCAGCCGGCAGGGCGATCCCGCAGACCGCCCCCGTGCGCTGATAATCCTTCCAGCCTGAGCCGATCAGATAGCCGCGCGCGATGGCCTCGACCGGCAGGGCGCGCAGCCGTCGCGCCACGATCGCCCGACCGCTCACCTGAGCGCGCTCGGCCGGATCGGGCAGGACCATTTCCAGCGGCCGATTCACCAGATGATTAGGGATGAGGTCGGCCATCTGGGCAAACCAGAAGTTGGACACCGTCGTCAAAATCCGGCCCTTGCCGGGAATCGGATCGGGCAGGACGACATCGAAGGCGGACAGCCGGTCGGTGGTCACGATGAGCAGCAGGTCCTCATCGATTGAATACACATCGCGAACCTTGCCCCGATAGATGAGCGGAAGGCTCTTGAGGTCGCTCTGAAAAAGGGTTGCAGGGGCATTCGGCATGGCATCGGTCCCAGTGGTGGAACAAACACGCATCATAGCTGCTGGGAAAACCATCGCCTATCGTTCGGGGGCTCGCGATGCGGTTCAGGCGCGCCATGATGCGCAGGTCATGACGCTCATCGCTACGCCCGGCGACACTGTGGGGTAGAATGAGCGCACGATTTCCCCTTGAAAGGTACAAGGAAACGACGATGCACATTCGCACCAAACTGGCCGCCGGTGTCCTGGCCCTGGCCGCCACCGGCAGCGTCATGGCGGCCGGAAACGTTGATAATGGCAAGAAGCTGGCTCAGCAGCACGTCTGCTTCAGTTGCCACGGCCAGGATTACAAAGGTATGGGCACTTTCCCGCCGCTGGCCGGCAAAGATGCCGCGCTCATCGAATCGCAGCTCAAGGAATTCAAGAATGGCGAGCGCAAGACGCCCATGGCGGGTGTGATGAAACCCAACGCCGACAAGCTGTCCGAGCAGGAGATGGCGGATCTGGCCGCGTACTTCGCCAGCCTGAAGTAATTTCATTACCCCAAAGGACCAGGGATGGTCCCGATCCCGAACGCCGGGAGGCGATCCGCATCTGTTTTAGACGCTAACCCACCAGCGTGAGGAGCAATCAGCGATGGCGAGCAGCTTCCGGCAATTCATCATGCGCGGCAATGTGGTCGACCTTGCCGTCGGTGTCGTGATCGGCGCCGCATTCAGCAATCTGGTCGTAAAATTCACGGAGTCGTTCATCAACCCCCTGATCCGCCTGGCAACCGGCGGCGTCGAATTCGGCGGCAAGATCGTCCTGGTATCCTCGCCGGATACGAACGCGGAAATCGCCATCAACTACGGCAACTTCATCACCGCCCTGATCACCTTCGTGATCACCGCAGCCGTGGTGTACTACGCCGTCGTACTGCCCATCGGCCGGCTGAACGAGCGGCTGGCCAAAAAGCCCGAACCAACGCCGGCAGGACCATCGCCGCAGGAAAAACTGCTGGCCGAAATCCGCGACCTGCTGAAAAAGCAATAACCCCCTCTTTCCCGCCCGATATCCGACGGAGCCCGATTTGAGCCGCGACTTCATCCTCGCCCCTTCCATCCTGTCCGCCGACTTTGCTCGTCTCGGCGCCGAGGTCGACGCTGTACTGAGCGCCGGCGCTGACTGGGTTCATTTCGATGTGATGGACAACCACTACGTCCCCAACCTCACCGTGGGCCCCTTGGTCTGTGAAGCGCTGCGGCGCCACGGTGTAAGTGCGCCGATCGACGTGCATCTCATGGTCAAGCCGGTGGACCGTCTGATCGGCGACTTCGCTGCCGCCGGGGCCAGCGTGATCAGTTTCCACCCGGAAGCCAGTGAACATATCGACCGCAGCCTGCAACTGATCCGGGATCAGGGCTGCCGGGCGGGCCTCGTTCTCAACCCGGCGACCCCTCTGCATTACCTGGATCATGTGATGGATCGGTTGGACCTGATTCTGATCATGTCCGTGAACCCGGGCTTCGGCGGGCAGGGATTCATCCCGAGTGCCCTGGACAAGATCGCTGCAGTACGCCGGCGGATCGAGGATTCCGGGCACGCTATCCGGCTGGAAGTGGATGGCGGGGTAAAGATCGACAATATCGCTGAGATCGCCCGAGCGGGTGCGGATACGTTCGTCGCGGGTTCGGCGATCTTCGGCGCACCGGACTATGGCGAGGTGATTCGAGCCATGCGGGCTCGTCTACGGGAGGCAGCCCCGGAATGAGCGAGCACCGGCGCGGGATCCTGTTCGATCTGGACGGCACCCTCGTCGACAGTGTTCCCGATCTTTGCGCAGCCGTGAATGACGTCCTGGCTCAACGGCACCGTGCCCCCCTGAATGAAGCGGAAATCCGTGACTACGTCGGCGACGGTGCCCGCGTCCTGCTCGCACGCGCATTGAAACGCGATTTCAACGCCGATCCGGTGACCGTCGAGATCGACCAGGCCTGGGAGCCATTCATGGCCGCCTACGCTACCCGCCTGTGTGAGCACAGCCGGCTTTACCCCGATGTCGCGGAAACGCTCCAGACCCTCCACAGCGAAGGCTATCGGCTGGGGGTCGTCACCAACAAGCCAAGCCGCTTCATTGCCCCGCTCCTCGAAAGACTGGGGATCCAGCAGCATTTCGGCGTCCTGGTCGGTGGCGATACACTGGCGCAGCGCAAACCGGACCCCGCTCCGGTGCGCCATGGCATGGCTCAGCTGGAGCTGCGAACGAGCGATACGGTCATGGTGGGTGATTCACTCAACGACGTGCGTGCCGCCCAGGCAGCCGGATGTGTTGTGATCGGCGTGAGTTACGGCTATAACCGAGGCGTTGACCTAAAGCAGGCGGGCGCCATCGCGGTCATCGACGGCATGGCTGACTTGGTGCACTACCTCGACGCCGGATACACATGATGGGTAAGCCTCTGAGGGAACCGTATAATACGCACCGCACCCGATGGCGGAGCAGCCAATCAATGGCGTAACAGCCATAGACAGAGTGTTTTCGGTGGTTCCGTTTTCCCATCCCAGCCGGGGTTTTCATGATCGATGCTGACAATTTTCCGCAGGCCGGCGCCCGCCTGGATCGCGTGCCGGTCTCACGCCGTATCCTCGCCGACCTCGACACACCGCTTTCGCTTTACCTCAAGCTGGCGCGGGGCCCGTACAGCTATCTACTTGAATCCGTCCAAGGTGGCGAACGCTGGGGGCGCTACTCGTTTATCGGGCTCCCTGCCCGCAGCGTCATCCGCGTCCGAGGCCATCACCTGCAACTGGAATCCGCTGGCCAGGTGATTGAGTCACACCCGAATTGCCAAGATCCGTTGGCCTGGATCGAGGACTTCCAGCAGCGCTACCGGGTGGCAGCGGTGCCGGGTCTCCCGCGTTTCACAGGCGGACTGGTCGGCTATTTCGGCTATGAGACGGTCCGCTATATCGAACCCCGCCTCGGGCAGCGAATGCCCAAACCCGACCCGCTGGGTACGCCGGACATCCTGCTCATGCTCTCCGAGGAGGTTCTGGTCCTCGACAATCTCAGCGGCGAGCTCACCCTCATCGTGCTCGCTGATCCCAAGAACACGGCGGACATGCAGCGGGCCGAGGCACGCCTCGATGAACTGATCGCGCATCTATCCGATCCCCTCCCGGAGACCCGACATCTCAATACAGCGGCGGCTGGCCAGAGCGGGCATGAAGTTTTCCGCGCCAGTTTCAGCCGGGAAGGCTATGAAGCGGCCGTACGGCGCATCCAGACCTACATCCTGGAGGGCGACGTGATGCAGGTCGTCCCCTCCCAGCGCATGTCGGTCAACTACCGGGAAAACGCCCTGGACCTGTATCGCGCGCTGCGCTGCCTGAATCCATCACCATATCTCTTTCATCTCGATCTCGGTGACTTTCAGGTCGTAGGCGCGTCACCCGAGGTCCTTGCCCGTCTCGAAGATGGCATCCTCACGGTTCGCCCCATCGCCGGCACACGGCCGCGGGGCCAGGATCTCCGGGAAGATCAAGCGCTGGAACACGAACTGCTGAGCGATCCCAAGGAAATCGCCGAACATCTGATGCTGATCGACTTGGGCCGCAATGACATCGGCCGAGTGTGCGATATCGGCAGCGTCACGGTCACCGAGCAGATGGTTATCGAGCGCTACTCACAGGTCATGCACATCGTCTCGAATGTGCAAGGCCGACTGTTGCCTGGCCTGGGACCGATCGACGCGCTGCGCGCCACCTTTCCGGCCGGCACGCTGAGCGGAGCACCCAAGGTGCGCGCCATGGAAATCATCGACGAGCTTGAACCGGTGAAGCGGGGCATCTACGGTGGCGCAGTCGGCTACATCGGCTGGAACGGCAATATGGACACGGCAATCGCCATCCGCACCGCGGTGATCAAGGATGGCCAGCTCCACCTCCAGGCCGGAGGCGGCATTGTTGCCGATTCCGATCCGGCCGCCGAATGGGAAGAAACGCTCAATAAACGTCGTGCCCTGTTCCGAGCGGTTGCCATGGTCGATCCCCGCACCGGCTGAAACGATCGGTGCCACCGATCCTTCGGGTCAGCTGCGGCGCCGGGTTGGATATCCGACCGGCGCCGCACCGCGTATGCATCTCACCCGAGGCCGCCCCGAACGAACCCCATGCGGCGCTTATCGGCCCACCGCCGTGCGCTGCGTTCTGTAAATCGCCGTTTTTGCAAGCAATCGCTTCACCGCCTGCACTTCGTCCGGCTGGGTTCGCCGATAGCGCCTCAGACCATCGTCCAACTGTACCAGTCGCTGATCAAGCGCTGCCGGATTCAGGCGGGTACCCAGCCCGGTGGAAGCGGCTTCACAATGGGTGGCCAATAGCTCACGCAACAGTTTTTGTCCCAACTCATGCCGGTAGTGTGAAGACTCGAAATACCAGTCCATTTCGGAGGTGTCGCCGTGTGGAATCGGCTCCTGGGTGTAGTGATTGAATCCGCTGAAATCGATGAGCGGAATGCACTGCCCAGAGGCATGGCTGACATCAGAGACCACCTCGGTCACATCAGACAGCCATTGCTTATAGGTATTCCAGAGACCCAACTCCTGAACGACCAGCAATTGCCGCGCATGAACCGGGGAAATGAACACCCGGACCCGCTTGCCCGAAGCCACGAACCGTTCCAGCATCGCTCGAAAATGATCCACGCGATCGCGGCTGTAGTGGTAATCCGCATAGGTTTCCGGATTGATCAGAAAATTCTGTGTCAGGACGCGATCGAATCGCTCCCGAACCGGGACCGTAGAAGTCGTTCGTGGCAGAAAACCGCTTGATTGCATGCGAGGTAGATCCAACGATGCGAGATTGGCGCCAACCGTTGCGAGACTCGTCAAGGTCGACCGCAAGGACAGCACATCCGTCAGCTGATCGCGGAACGATCGGTCACCGTTGAAATGGGACCGATAATAGGCGGGGTGAACCGATCGCCGATCTGAGAACAGCAGGAAATCAAGTCCGATGATCACTTCCTTGAGGTGAGCTTGACGCGCTACATAGGACGAAACGAGGTCAAGTTCGAACATATTGGTCATTGGCAGACCAAGATTGAACGCCTTCAGCCCGGCCGCATCACCCGGATCCAGACCAACCATCACCCGCGAGGATCCAATCAGCGCCGCATCATACTGGTCGTCCGAGATTCGTTGCGACTTCCAGATTCGGAAGCCATCGATTCCAGCGAAATACTTTCGATCGTTGAACCCGGGAAGATCGATGCTCGGACTGAAATAGAGGTAGGGATTGACGATGAAATTGAAGGCTCCGACAAGGATCGAGAGACCGAGCGAAAACAGAAAGAAGAGGCCAATGTATCTTTTCATTGCTCAGAACTGAAAATACAGAAACTCCGAAACCTTGTTCATGCTGGCAACCGACATCATGAAGAATACCGATGCCAGGAGGGCATGCCTCCCATTGGGCCGCCAAGCGATCCAGCCAGCCGGCGGCTGACGACGATAGCGCATATACTCCTGGGTACTCGGAAACGCGAAGGCAATCACCGCCAAGATCAGGATCAATACCAGGTTCGTTGGCATCAAATCATTGAAATAGGCCGCGATGAGATCACGCTTCATCCCCGCCACATCCCCGCCCTTGAGATGGCGGAAAAAGGTTTCATACACTGGTGCCAGCCCGATGCCGTTGAATCCGAACATCGCCTTCAGCATTTCGATCGCGGCCGAAAGTGACGCTGCCCGAAAGAACACCCACGCCACGACGACGGCAATGAAGGTCACGAACCAGGCCGCACCTCGCCCAATCCAGGTCGATTGTTTCAGATCGTGCCCCAGCAGAGTGGACCGCAGGTGGCGCCAGAAGTGGTTGCAGACCAGATAGAGTCCGTGCAGCCCACCCCAGATCAGAAAAGTCCAGCCGGCACCATGCCACAAGCCGCCGAGTACCATCGTGGCCATCAGGTTCACATATCGACGTGAGCGCCCCTTGCGGTTTCCGCCGAGCGCAATGTAGAGATAATCCCGGAGAAACCGCGACAAGGTCATGTGCCAGCGTCGCCAGAAGTCGATAATGTTGACGGACTTGTAGGGCGAGTCGAAATTCAGGGGCAAACGCACCCCAAACATGAGGGCCGCACCGATGGCCATATCGGCGTAGCCCGAAAAGTCGAAGTAGAGCTGGAAGGTATAGGCAAGTGCGCCGCTCCAGGCAGCAAAGAATCCCAGCGATTCCCCTTGCGCAGCGGCCTCGAACACGGGGGTCGCATGCACGGCGATCGAATCGGCCAGAACGACTTTCTTGAACAGCCCGATGGCCACGATGGTCAATCCCTCGGCGATATTGGACCACTGTGACGTGGTTCCGAGCGTCGCCCCGAACTGCGGCATCATTTCCTTGTGATGAACGATCGGCCCGGCAATCAGTTGAGGGAAGAATGTGATGAACAGCGCGTAATGCAGCGGGCTGTACTCAGCTGTTTCACCTCGGTACGCGTCGACCAGATAGGCGATCTGCTGAAAGGTAAAAAATGATATCGCAAGGGGGAGGACAATGGCACCGACCTGAATATCCGATCCCACGACATGATTGATGTTATCGAGAAAGAAATTCGCATACTTGTAATAAGCGAGAAGGACCAAGTTGAAGGTAATTCCAGAAGTCAGCAACAGCCGGGATGGCGGAGCGCCCGAAACGGCCTGAATAGCCAGTCGCCGTCCGATGGTGTAGTTGATCCCCATGGACCCGAGAATCAGCCACACGTAGGCGGGATTCCACCAGCCATAGAAAAAAAGAGACGCGACGACCAACCAGAGAAAGGCCAACTCCCGTCGATTGCGTAGCGAGAGAAGCTGAAAGCCAGCCAAAGTCGCAGGAAGAAACAGGAAAAGAAACACATAAGAGTTAAAAAGCATACGGCCTGCCGCGATAAAATCCCGTTGTTTCCAAACGTCGGTGTGGTGAGAACCTGTTCAATCCATGGCGCAATGCTGCCAATACGCCACAACCCCGTGTTTCAGGATCAGAACCGATCAAGACGGTCGTCTACTAGACCGTGACCAACCGACACGGGGCGACGGCGAAGCGTATCCGCCCCGTGAGCGCGCCCCGTTCTCCTCCCGCCAAGGGCACTGTCTCCCCAGGTCATCGCCTAACCCGTTGCGCTTCCGCCCAACCAGGTGGCCAACGGCCGGCGCTCGAGTTCAGCGGGGGTCCCGGCCATCACGTGCTCCAACCAGCCCTCGGCATCGAACGCACCGCCGAGCTTCGGCAGCAACACAAAATCAGCCCGCTTGCCGGGCGCAAGGTTCCCGCTCTCGGCCGACCAGCCGAGCAGTTCGGCGCCCGCCAGGGTGGCACGATACAGCGCCTCGATGGCGCTCACGCGCTCACCGGCGGCTCGGTGCTGGACCAGAAAGCACTGCATCACATGCAGCAGGCTCACCGACGGTCCGGCACCGACATCCGAGGCGAGCGCGTAGCGGATGCCGCGGGCGCGCACGGCCGCCAGATCCATGCGCCCGCTGCCAAGCGCTTCGTTGCTGCTCGGACAGTGGGCAATCCCGCAGCCGCGCGCCGCCAGGCAATCCCATTCCCGCGCACCGAGGTGGATGCAATGACCCAGCACGGTACGCGGACCCAGCAGTCCGGCCCGATCGTAAACGTCAGTGTAGTCAAGGGCCTCGGGAAAACGCCGCGCCACGGCGGCCAGTTCCGCTGGCGACTCGGCCAGATGGGTCTGGATCCAGTACCCGCCTGCTCGAGCAAGTGCGCCCAGACCGGCCAAGACGTCCGGCGAGCAATTGAGCGCAAAGCGTGGCGTGACGACGAATCGCTCCGCGCCATAGCGCGCAGCCAGATCGGCGATCACCGATAGCGCCATGGGTTTCGCTCCGATGAGTGCGGCCGGCGCACCTTCGGTCATGACCGCATTGCCAATGCGCCAGCGTCCGCGGGCACAAGCAAACGCAGCACCCAGCGCTTCAGGATGGACACTGGAATAGGCCATCCCGCCGACGGTTCCGGCGCGCAGTAGATCGGCGAAAAACGTCTGTGCATCGGATCGGGCACGCGTTGGGTCGGCATAAGCCATCTCCGCAGGCCAGATATGCTGCGTCAGCCAGGTGAGCAGATCGGCGTGAAACGCACCCCGGACCTGATGCTGAACCCAGTGGATGTGCACATCGAAAAACCCCGGCACGATCACCCCATCCAGTGTCTCGGCTTCCAGCCCCTGCGCCACCCGCTCGATCGGCCCCACTGCCTCGATGCGGCCCGCACGGACACGCACGCCACCGTCGACGTGAACCCGGCAATCTTCCGGTCCCAAGGGATTGACCACCGTGGCGCGGAACAGTCGGGGGGATTCGCATTGCGGCGCGGAGCGGTTCAATGAGCGAGTCTCATGAAAGAACGATCCGGCTTCATGATACCCGCGAGCCGCACGGGCACCACACCGCAATCGAGCCTCGATCGGCGCTCAGCGGCATCAATAACACTCATGATCGCCGATCGCCTGCGGCCGACGCAGGGCATCACCGAGGCCTGAAGCCCGCTGTTGCCGACGCGCCAGCGCGGATTCCCAGATTTCGACCGGCCCGACGACGCGCAAACGGCGCCGCGCCCGGGTCACACCGGTATAGAGTAGATTGCGGGTCAGCAATGGTGAATCCTCCGACGGCAAGACCAGCAGCACGGTATCGAACTCGGAGCCTTGCGTCTTGTGCACCGTCATGGCAAAGGCCGTTTCCCAGGCGCCCAACCGCGCCGGAGAAATCGCGTGCACGCTGCCATCGCTGCGCCGGAACACCGCCTGCAAGCGCCCGCTGCGATCCGGCAGGATCAGCCCGACATCTCCGTTCGCCAGCCGTGCACCAGGATCATTGCGCGTCACGAGCACCGGCCGTCCCGCTGTCCACAATCCCTCACCCAGGAGATATCCGCGGCGACGCAATGCGGCTTCGATGCGCGCGTTGAGCCCGTCTACACCGAAAGGTCCAGCCCGGTGGGCACACAGCACCCGAAATTGCTCGAAGCGCCCGAGCACCTCGGCCGCCGCAGTCCCCGCCGTCAGGGCATCCAGATAGGGGGCATAACCCGCCAGCACCTGCTCCATCATCAAACCGGGTTCTGCGCTGCCGGACACTTCGGGCTCGCCCTCGCCGGTGAGGAGACAGTGCACGGCCGCCGCATCGCCACCGTTGACCGCTGCCGCCAGACGGGCAAGGCCAGGGCTGTCCCCGAAGCGATGATTGTGGGTGAGATGGACCCGATGATCCCGCAAGGGGTGATCGTCGCGCGCCGTAGCCGGGCTCATCGACCAGCCCGTCAGTTCGACCAGACGGCGAGCCTGCATAGGTGAAAATCCGAGGGGCGATTCGCACAGGTCCCCCAGGACAGCGCCGGCTTCGACCGAAGCAAGCTGATCCGGATCGCCCAGCAGGATGAGCCGGGCGGTGTCGGGCAACGCTTCGACCAGCCGTGTCATCAGGGCCAGATCCACCATCGAGGCTTCATCGAGCGCCAGGATGTCGACCGGCAACGGATGCGCCGGATGAAATCGCGGCAAATGGGCGGCGCCGGGGCGCAGGCCGAGCAGCCGGTGCAAGGTCGTGGCCTGTGCAGGCACGGTCACCCGCCATTGCGCCGGCAAGCGAGCCAGCGCGCCGCCCAGCGCCTCCTCCATCCGCGCCGCGGCTTTGCCGGTGGGTGCCACCAGGGCCACCCGGGAGGCCGGCCTCGCATGAAGCAAGACCGCCAGCATCCTGGCCAGCGTCGTGGTCTTTCCGGTGCCCGGGCCGCCGGTAAGGACGGTGATACGCCCGCTCGCGGCGAGCGCTGCAGCGAGCCCCTGGAGCGATGCGGCCGGTTCATCGGCAGGAAACAGTGCATTCAGCGCACGGCGCACGACCCTTGCTTCTGCCACCGGTGCCCACCCTGCGCGCTGACGCAGCTCACGCGCCAGCCGCTGCTCCAGATCCCAATGGCGATAGCTGTAGAACCGTCCGGACGACCCGTCCAATACCAGTGGACGGATCTGACCGGGGACGCCCACGGCCGGCACGCGCCGCAGCAGCGTGACCCAGTCGGCTGCATTGGCCGGCCATGGCACCGATGGGTTCACTGCGGGCGGAGTCTCGGCGGCCAGCCCGGCCAGCGTCAGGCACACCGCACCGCGCTGAATCTGCTGGCTCAAGCAAGCGATCACCCACATGGCCGATTCCGGCAACTGAGGATCCTGCCTCGCGAACATGCCGGCCAGTTGCAGATCGAATTCCTCGAAGCGCCCGAGATTGCGCAGGGCGCGCAGCCAGGCAGCCTGGGCCGGTGTCATGCCGCCCCCCCGCCAGCCATCAGCGCATCGAGCTGGCGCAGCAGCGCCGGATCGGGTCGAAGCTGCACCACGCCGCGTCCAGGTGCATCGGGCGCCATGCCACGCAAGAACAGATAGAACACTCCCCCGAAATCGCGCGCCGGATCGTACGCAGGCACGCAGGCGCGCACGTGGCGATGCAGCGCCAGTGCGTAAATCAGCGCTTGAGCCGTATAGCCACCGCCTGCCATCGCGGCTGCCAGCGCTTCGGCCGTGTAGTCCTGCGCGCGCGGACCGAGCCAGTTGCTCTTGTAGTCCACCAGGTAATAGCGCCCCTCATACTCGAATACCAGATCGATCACCCCACGCAAGGCCCCGCTCAGCGCCGCCTGACCCGCGTTAGGTCGCTTGGCCCAGTGGGGATCAAGGCCGGCAATGAGGGCATCGATTCGTTTTTGCCGCATCCCCGTCACGGGAAAGGCAAAAGCCATTTCGCGCGCCTGCCGGGCAGGGTCAAGCGCCCCGAGTCGCATCCCATCGGCCATCAGCGGCGTGACCATCAGCGCACGCAGCCAGGACACGACCACCGTGTCCCATTCGGCCGGCAGGCCTTCCTCGGCCAGCACTTGGGCGGTCAGCGAGGCCAAGGCCGAACCGTTCGCGTCCTCGTGCCACTGCCATCGCTCCAGGATGGCATGCAGCGCGCGCCCGGCCATGGCGCCGCGCGGAAAGCCATGCGGACTGGGTTCCTGTGGTGCATGCAGGCTCGACAGCCCGGTTCTGAACTCGTCATGATCGACCACCTGGACGGGGTCGCCGCCCCACAGCGCCGAAAAACTCGTCAGCACCCGAGGCGCGGGAACCGAGCGTTGCACCGCCCGGGCCCGCAGCGGCACGGTCCGAGCGCTCACGGGCACCGCCATGCCATCCGGCTGCATCGCGGCCGCCCACCCGAAGGCGATCGGCCGTTCGGCCGACAACTGCGTCCACACGGCTGCGGGCTCGGCCTCCGGCAGCAGCCAACCCAGTGCCGAATGCTCGCGCTCGCGAACCGCTCCATCGACCACATAGCAGCGCGCCTGGGCACGGGTGAGCGCGACATAGGCCAGGCGCAGATCCTCGGCCAGCGATTCCGCAGCCGCCTGATCACCGATCGCTGGATCCGCCTGCGGATTCAAGGCCAGGCGCGCCTCGCCCCGAACGGGATCGTGATAGCACAAGGCGGCCGGGCCATGGGTATTGGGTCCCGCCTTGCGGCATTTCCACAACGCCGGGCAGAAGACGACGGGATATTGCAGGCCCTTGCTGGCATGAATGGTTTCGATGCGGACCAGATCCGCTTCGCTCTCCAGACGCAACAAGGCCGTATCACCGAGACGTCCCGGCTCCTGGCGCCAGCTCACCAGACGATTGAACAAGGCGTCTGCCCCCAGATGTTCGCTGACCGCGGCATGATGGAGTAATTCGGCCAAATGCTGCACGTTGGTCAGGCGCCGCTCGCCCTCCGGTCGGGCCAGCAGCCGTGCCGCCACACCGTGCGCTTCCATCAACGATTGCCACATGGGCATGAAACCCTGGCGCTGCCACACTGAATGATGGCCTTGAAAGCGTTCCAGGAATTCCTCCAGCCTCTGTTCATCGCGATCCAGCGCCAAGACATCGTCCAGGGTGCCGCCCAGCAGATTGGTCGCCAAGGCGCCCTTGAGCCAAGCCATGCGGGTGGGCTGCAGAACTGCCCGCAGAATACGTTCCAGATCCTGCGCTTCGTCGGTCGAAAAGACGCTGTCCTGACCCCGCCGCACGAACCCCACACCCCGCTCACGCAACGCATCGGCGACCGCCAGGCCTTGATCGTGGGCACGCACCAGCACGGCGATGTCCCCACTTTGCAGCGGGCGATCGCCCAAATGCGCCTCGCCGCGGGCGGCTGCAGTCAAAAGGCGGGCGATTTCCGCTGCGGTCCATTGCGCCGCCAGACGAACCGCATCGCCCTGGCTCAATGGCTGCTCCGATGCCGGGAGCAGGTGACACTGCAGCGCCGCCGCGGAACCTGGCGCTCGCAACCCCGCACTGTCGGTCTGCGCCGGCTCCACCGGATAAAACACGATGCCGGGCAATCGGAACGCGTCGTCCCGGCGGGAAAACACCGCGTTGACGGCCTCGACCAAAGCCGGAACCGAGCGCCAGTTCCGGCCCAGGCGCCAAGGCGTACCCAGATGCTCGCGTGCGCCGAGATAGGCATAGACATCGGCCCCCCGGAAACCATAGATCGCCTGCTTGGGATCGCCGATCAGAATCAGGAACGTGCCGTCTTCGCCCCCCTGATCGGGATAGATCGCGCGAAAGACATCAAACTGAGCCGGATCAGTGTCCTGGAATTCGTCGATCAACGCGGCCGGAAATCGTGTCCGCAGGATGCTCGCCAGATGCGCGCCGCCACTGCCTTTGAGCGCATCACGCAGTTCGACGGTGAGATCCGAAAAATTCAGCTCGCCCAGGCGCTGCCGCTGTTGGCTCAGCCGCGTCGCCGCCTCGTCCAGCGCGCCGCGGCGATACGCACGCGCGCTCCCTGCCCAGGCGGTTTCCATACGCGTCCAGCATGCCAGCAATGCGCCCAGCGTCTCGAACAACGGATGCACGGGCGCCTTCTGATCCTTCTTGACGCCTTCGGCAAGCCGCGTGGGTGTCAATGCCGCCCAGTCATCCCGCACACCAGCCTCGAGCGTCCTCAGCACGCCCAGATCCAGCTCGTCGCTGGCGCTCAGCCGGCTGAATCCGCCGCACCACCGTTCAATTCTGTCGGCGGTGTAGCGCCTGCGATTCAGCGCCGGATTGTCATCCAGCAGTTTTCGGAACTCGGCGCCTTGACTGCTCCACTGTTTACGAAAACACTGCCAAGCATTTTCCAGCGCCTGCCAGGCGGCCGATTCAGCCGACGCCTCGACGGGCTCGGCCTCGACGACCGCCAAAGGGTGGTTCAAGCGCAGCTTCAGGTCTGCCAGCAGCTGCGCCGGGGACAACCCAGCCCGACGCAGGCCAAAGGCGCGGCGTGGATCACCGATGGTACCCTCCAAGCGGCGCCACAGGTCGGCGGCAATCACGGTCGCCCGATCGTCGGACTGTTCCGCCATCTCCAGATGCATCGGCAAACCCGCACTGAAGGCATGATCGCGCAGCGCGCTCCGGCAAAAGCCATGCAGCGTAAAGATGGCAGCACGATCGAAACCCATCAGTGCTGCGTCCAGCCGGCGCACCGCCTGCGCCACATCAATCACACGCTCGCCGAGCACGACATCAACGGCATCCTGCGCCGGACGGGCACCGTTCAAGGCGGCCCGGGCCTGGATCAACCGGCGACGGATACGGGTCTTGAGCTCGGCCGTGGCCGCCTTGGTGAAGGTCACCACCAGAATGCGATCAACCTCATGGCCACTTTCGACGACCAGGCGCAGATACAGATCTGCCAGCGTATGCGTCTTGCCGGTGCCTGCGCTGGCCTCGACCAGATGCCGGCCAGACAGCGGCAGTGTCGCGGCATCCAGAAGCTGTGGCAGACGGGCCGTCATGTGGGCACCTTGCGGACCTGCGGGATGGGCGCGACCAGCACCTCAGCCTCGGTGCACCAATACCTGTCGATCGGTTGAGCTTCGCCATACAGCCAGGCCAGATAGCCATCCGGCGGGCGCCCGGTTTGCGGCGGCGGCACGACACATTCCCGAAAAGCTTTCTGACGCGTTTGAAGCCGCTTTTCGAACGGATCGGAGGACTTGGCGGCCAGCAGGACCTCGGGCAACAGCGGCAACGGCGCCTGGGTCAATCCCATGCGGTAATGCGCGAGCCAGGGCTGCAAGGCTTCAGCGGCATCGCTGATCGGGAGGCAGTCCAGCTCGCTGCCTTGCCCGAGCCCGATGGTGCGTCGTTGCACGCCCTCGGGTGCCACCAGATTGAGCACCAGATGTGACAGCCAGGCCTCGACGGTATGCCTGGGCTTCCAGGGTCCGCTTTCGATCCGGAGCAGTCCGTCGGGGGTCAGGTCGTTGAGCTGTCCGACCAACCGCATATCGCCGAGCGGCAGATCGATGCTCATCGATCGGGGTGGTTGCGCCCCCCCGCAAGCCTCAAATCGCTGATGGATCGCAAGCACCTCGTCCCGATGCTGATCAGCGATGAGCGTGCCCCATGGCCCGGCCGAGATCCGATCGGCCGCCTGGAGATGCGCCAGCACGGCACGGGGCGGCATCCCCTGTCGCAACCACGCCAGAATCTGCGTGCGGATTTGCCAGCGCTCGAGCCCATCCGGCTCGAACGGTTCCTGATCGGCCAGCACGTCCTGCGCAAGGCCAAGATCGATGTCCAGGCGCTGGCGTAACAGATACCGCACGGGATGGCGCCAGAAGTGCAGCAATTCGGCGAAATCGATCACCCCATCGAAGGCATCGGACAAGTCGGCCATCCGCTCGATCACCGGATGCGGCATCGAGGCCCCCGCCAAGGCTTCGGCAAGGTCGCGCCGATAGCTGAAGCAGGGGCTATCCGGCTCAAACTGGCGCCGACTGAAGGCCTGGAGGGGATGCACGAGCACCGCCCGCTCGCGCCAATCCCCCGGCGCTTCGCGATAATAACCGGCCGTGACGGTGTCCACGAACTGCTCGAGCAGAACGCTGGGCGGCCGTTCGCTGTAATCCTGAGGATCGCGGCCGTTGTAGCTCAGATACAGCACCCGGCGCGCACTGATGATGGCCTCCAGAAACAGATACGCATCGTCCTCGCGCGCGTTACGGTCGCCGGGTCGACGCGTGCTTGCAAAGGGATCGAACTCCTCGGGCTGCGCGCGGCGCGGCAGCGCATCGTGGTCAAGACCCAACAGGCAGACCACTGAAAACGGCAAGCTGCGCAGGGGCACCATGGCGCAGAATTGCACACCGCCCGCGAGAAACCCGCTGGCGTTGCCTGATGCGGACAGTCGCTCGCTCAGCGCCGCCCTGAACACGGTGAGCGGGATCTGGGCGGTACATGCTGCGGCCGCGGCATCGGCCCCAATCTGCCGGATCGCGCCGCGCAGCTGCTGCAAGGCCGATTCCTCGTTTGCCTCAACCTCGAACAGGCGCTCCAGCACCGTGGTCAGCACCTCGGCCCAATCCTGCGCAGAACGCGCCTCCGCCAAGCCGTCGTGATCGGTCCGCAGTGCGTCGATCCACTCCGCCAAACGTCCCAGTACCGGCCAGAATGCGCCGTCGACCGCCTCGACGGGCGCCATATCGCCATGGATGGCCATGCCGTCCTCGGGGAGCACCGTGCCCAGCATCAGGCGGTCCAGACCACGCCGCCAAGTATGCGCATTCGCGGGCGGCAACTCGAAGTCACCTTTGTCTGAGCCGTCCAAACCCCAGTGAATCGCCGCCCGGCGAGCCCACTCCCGGAGTAGCTCGCGATCGCCGAGGCTCATGCTCAACCGGCGGGCGACCGGGGGACATTCGAGCAGATCGAATACAGCATTGACCGTAAAGCGCCGCTCAGCCAGCGCGAGCCACGCGAAGAATCCCGCAACCACCGGTTCACTGCGCAGCAGGCCGCGATCAGCAACGCGGTAGGGGATCGCCAGATCGCCCTTGCGACTGCGGAACACGGCATCTACATAGGGTGCGTAACGCTCGATATCCGGCGTCATCACCACGATGTCCGACGGGTTCAAATCCGGCTGGCGGTCCAGCAGATCGCGCAGGCGATCATGCAGGACTTCCACCTCACGCAGGGGCCCCGCACAGCAATGCACTTGGATGCTGTCGTCCGTGGGCTCGACCGGCTGCGGCGACGATTCAGTCGGATCGCGAAGGTTGAGCAGATCGGACTGCATCCGAGCCAGCAGATCGGTCCGTCCCTGCACGACAGGATCCTCGAAATACTCGCTGACCTGCCCCGGAAGCTCGCTCAACAGATCGATGAACTCGGCGCCTTGTCGACCGAAGGTGGCGAGCAAGGGATGGCCGACCATGCGCAGGGCAACCGATTGGCCCCGAGCTGCGCGCCGCGCCAACGCAGCCGGGGTATCCAATCCCGCCCAGTACTCGCGGCAGGGCGTGGGCACCAACCATTGCACCGGAATACGCGCTGCCAGCCCGGCAAACAGACTCAACCATACCGGCGGCAGGGTATGAAAACCAAACAGGATCAAATGATCAGGCAAACATTCCCGGGGCGCCTCGGCAATGGCCTGGTCGAGGCGCTGGAAGGCGCGAGCGCGATGCATGCCATTCGAGATTGCGAGCGCCCGCCACAGCTCGGCCTGCCAGCCCGATTCTTCACCCGCCTCCCAGGCCAGCAGCCGATCAGGGCGATAAATCAGCGCTTGGTCATAGCAGGCGGCGAGCCGTTTCGCCAGATGAAACCGATCCAGCGGTTCGGGGGCCGCGCTCAGGTACCGGGCCAAAGACGGATTTGCCGCAACACCACGCCCGTCCTGCAAGATCTCGAACACCCGAAAGGTCAGAGCGCCACGTTCGAATGCCGGATCCAGATCCGGCACGGGCAGGAGTCGCCGATACAGAGCCGCCAGAAAGCTGCCGGGCAAAGGAGTCTGCATCATGGCCGCGATGCCGTGGCGATCCGCCAATCCCAACTGGAGCCACTGCCCCATCGACTGGCTGGGTACCACTATGGTTTGTACGGCGAACACCCCGCGCGGCCGTTCCGTCAGATCGTCGGCCGTGACATCGAGCAGATCTTCCAGGCGATTGCCAAAATGCAGATGCAGCATGGTCGTGATTCTAGCGAATGACATGGCACAGGACGACCGGACCCGATAGCATCGCGTCCCCCCTTCGGCCCCTTGGCGTTTGGCCGGCGGCTTGGCGATAATGCGGGAAACGACGGCCGATGGGACAATCGCCTTGAATACCGCTCAGGAAGATTCCGATCTTTATCTGCGAAGAATTCCATGGTGGTACTGGGCGGTATTTTTCGGCGTCATGGCGACGGCGATCTATCTGCTTGGACCGGTACTGACGCCATTTTTGATTTCGTTCGGCCTGGCTTATCTGCTTCATCCCTTTGTCGATCGCCTTGAGCAGTGGCGTGTTTCGCGGACATTCGGGGTGAGCCTGGTCTTCGCCCTGAGTATTCTGGTTCTGGCACTGGCAATCCTGCTGCTGATTCCATCCCTGCAGGTCCAGATCAGCCGCCTGGAGACATTGCTGCCCAAGGCCAATATCTGGCTGCAACAAGATGTTCTGCCGTGGATCTCCGCACGGATCGGGATGGACGTCACGCGATTGGACGCCGGGCGAGTCACCCAGCTACTCCAGGAAAACTTCCCACAGGCCGGTAGTGTCGCCACAAACGTCGTGAGCTACGTCACCAGCTCGGGCATGAAGCTCGCGGCGACATTGGCGAACTTGTTTCTGGTGCCCATCGTTACCTTCTACATGATGCGGGACTGGCACGAAATGCTGGAAAGCGTGGGCAACCTGGTGCCACGTCCTCTGCTCCCGGCGTTCACGGATCTGGCCCATGAGGCCGACGAGGTGCTGGCAGCTTTTCTGCGTGGCCAACTGTTGGTCATGATTGCGCTGGGCAGCATTTATGCAATCGGCTTTTGGATCGCCGGGGTCGAGTTTGCGATGCTGATCGGGATCTTCGCGGGGCTCGTGAGCTTCGTGCCCTATCTCGGCGTGGCCATGGCGCTGCTTTCGGCCATGATTACCGCAGCGATCACCGGCGCTGAACCGCTGGTCTATGCCTACATCTTGGTCGTCGTCGGCATCGGACAGGCATTGGAAGGCTCGGTGATTACGCCGTTGCTGGTCGGCGATCGCATTGGCTTGCATCCGGTCATCGTGATCTTTTTGGTTCTCGCCGGTGGCCAGCTATTTGGGTTCGTCGGTGTTCTGGTGGCCTTGCCGGTCGGTGCGGTTCTGTCCGTATTCTTCCGGCATCTGCAGGAGTTCTACAAACGCAGCGACCTGTACGGCAAGTCATCCCCCCACTCAAACGCTCCGGATTAAGCCCGCCGTTCGATGCGCAGCTACCGCCACCATTTCCATGCCGGCAACCATGCGGACGTACTGAAACACTGGGTCTTGATGTTGCTCCTGGAGCATCTCGGCAAGAAAGACAAACCGTTCCGGGTCATCGACACCCACGCGGGCGCTGGGTATTACATCCTGAATGCCACCGACCCACAGGCCGAATGGCGCAGTGGAATCCAGCGATTGTGGGCAGGTTCGATACGCGCTCCCAGCCTCGCTCGCCTGACTGAACGGGTTGCCGGGCTCAACGGCCGTGGACATTTGCGAATCTACCCCGGATCTCCGGCTTGGGCGCAGCTGATTTGTCGCCCGAACGATGAAATTCGACTGTTTGAATGGCACCCGACCGATCACCGTGCATTGGTGGCGCATCCGCTCATACAAAACGATCCGCGCGTACGGATATCGTCTGATGACGGACTTTCCGGCCTCAAGGCACTGTTGCCGCCCCCTTCCCGACGCGGGCTGGTAATCATCGATCCGCCTTATGAAAACGCGGCAGAATACCACCGGGTGAAAGAGGCGCTGATTCTGGGCCTGAATCGCTTCCCGACGGGGATTTACGCGCTGTGGTACCCGAAATTGGCGAAGCAGAACGCCAATATCCTAACCGCTGCCTTAGAACAACTGCAGCTGTCGTGGTTGCATATCCATCTCCAAGTCAAACGACCTCAACCGGACGGATGGGGCATGACCGGCAGCGGCATGTTCGTAGTCAATCCCCCCTGGACTTTGGGGGAAACATTGGCCAGCGAGCTGGACGAACTGGTCCGCTTGCTCGGCGTTCCAGGCGAAGCGCACTGGCATCTCCGCCACCCGGACGGAGTCGCCTAGTCTGACTTGTGCGCGTAGTCGTAGTAACGGTAGTACGGTGAGGCGTACAGACTGTTCTGCCCCTTGGGATCGTAGGCATTGAACACCGCCCCAGTCACGCTGACCTGATAGTGACGCAACTGTTTGATGGCAGCCTCCACCTCATCAACCGTATGCCGAATTGCGCGCACCACCAAGAACACTGCGCCCGCATGACTCGCGATCACACCGGGATCCGACACCGCCAGCACGGGCGGGGTGTCGATAAGCACGACGTCGTACCATTGGCGGACGCTCTGAACGAGATCGCTGAATCCCTTGCTCATCAAGAGTTCCGATGAGTTCGGCGGCAGCTGGCCGGTCGTCAGCAAATCGACCTTGCCCGCGACCAATGGCCGGACCGCGCCATCGAGCGTCGCTCGCCGGGTCAGGACTTCCGAGAGGCCCGGTTGGCGTTCGTTACCGGCCAGCAGATGGAGATTTCCGCGTCGCAGGTCGCCATCAATTAGAAGTACCCGTTGGCCCGATTCGCCCAGCAGATGCGCTAAATTCGCGCACAGAAACGTTTTCCCGCTCTCGGGGGCCGAACTGGTGACCGCAACGACGTTACTGCTTTTCTCCATGAGCGCAAAATGCAGGGCTGTGGCGAGACTGCGAAGGCTTTCGACAGCCATGTCCTGCGGCGCCTCGCGCGCCAGAACGGGCAGTCTTGTTGCGCCTTGGCGCGCAGCCTCATACCGCAAGCGGCGGTTCTTGTTGCTAAACGGCACACTCGCATAGACGGTCAACCCGAGCTCGGTTTCAAGCTGTCGACCGTCGACGATCCCGCGTCGCAAGCTCCGCTGCAAAAAGACCACCACGATTCCCGCAAACAGGCCGAGCAGCAGGCTCAGCAGGACAATCAGTTTCTTGCGCGGCTTGACGGGCTCTTCCGGGACAACAGCCTCATCGATGATGCGGACGTTTCCAAGTGTGCCAGCGCGAATGATGCGTAACTCCTGCGCCTTGTTCAAAAGCCCCGTGTAAAGAGAGTTCTTAACCTCTACTTCGCGTTGCAATCGCAGAATTTCTTGTTGCGTATCCGGCAGATCAGTGACCCTTGATTCCAGGTCGCGCTTGATCGAGCTCAATTCCCCGATCTGGTTATTCAGCGCGATCATGGACGGGTGTTGACTGGCAAAGCTTTGTCCCATCTGCGTACGCTTGAGCTGAAGATTGGAGATCTCAGTTTCGACATCAACGATGCGTTTGAGCAGGCCCTCTGTTTCAACCGAAAGATCCAGACTTTCGTTCTTTTTGCGAAAGGCATTGAATGCCTCTTCAGCCGCCTCCAACTCAGCCTTCAATTTGGGTAACTGGTCATCCAAAAAGCGCAGACTTTCCTCTGCTTGTGCCGAACGCCGCTCCACATTCTGACGCAGATAGGTTCGCGCAATTGCATTCAGAATGCCTGCGATTTCCGCCGGGTGCCGCCCTTCCAACGATAGCTGCAGGATGCCCGTGCCTTTGCCTTGCTCGCTGATTGCGAGCGCATTCCGCAAATCCTCAACCGTCTGCAGGTAGCTCTTGCGGACGACCACAAACTCGGTACCTGGCCGGGCACGGAGTTCTTGAACGAAAATTTCTGCTATCGGGCTGCCATCCCCTTCCTTACCCATGGCGGCTAACTCGCCCGCCGCTCCGCTCAGCACTGGATTGCCATCCGGGTCATGGAGCTTGAAGCGCCCGCCGCCCAGAGCCACCAGCCGCAGCGGCTTACCCACCCATTCTGGCGGCACCTTCATGCGCTTGACGGTGAGTACTTCGCCGCCCCAGGCGTATCGATCCAAACCAAACCAGGGATCGGCCAACTCTCCCGGCGCGCCGTCGGGGCGTGCCCCGACCGCGCGCCCGAACAGCGGTAAATAACGTGGTTCAGCTTCAATATCCAGGACAAGTTGATCGACGACCTGACTCGAGACATAGCGGGATTTCAGAATCTGAATTTCAGTCTGTCCAGGAGACTCCTGGCCCGTCAGCGCCGAGAGATTCTCGAGTTCATCCAACAAGCTGCTACCGCGCGTTTCAACCTGCACCAGCGCATTGGCTTGATAAGCCGGTGTACTGGTCAGTGCATAGACTAGACCCAATCCCGTGATCGCTGCGGCAACGATTGCGATTGTCCACTTTCCGCCCATGAGAATGGCAAGCAATTCGCGCAGATCGATTTCATCCTCTCTATCCTCCACCAACCCATGGGGAACAGAGCCGCGATCGGCGGATACCAGCGAATTGGACGCGTCCATGGAAGTCCTTATCGGTTGAAGATCAGACGATCGGTTTGGAACAAGGTCGTGATCGTAGGTAGGATCTGCTGGATGACGCGATTCCAGCGCACCAAGCCAGAGCTCGACACATACACCAGATCGCGAGGCTGCATCTGGAATGCGTCAGCCAGAACCAAGGCACTCGCATCATGGAGATCGAGTTGATAGATGTTGGCTTCAACCGCCCCCGGCGTTCCGTCCGGCGCAATCGTGGGAACCGCGCGAATGACATAGACGCCATGAGTGTTGGCTGTACTGAGATCCAGTCCCTCGGCATCTGCCAGCGCCTCCGCCAAAGTCAGCCGGCCTTGATCCATCATGACCGCACGCTGCTTCTCGACCTCACCCAGAATGAAGACTTTATTCTGCGTGTTGTTCGGAACATACAACACGTCCCCGTCCTGCAACAGGAGATTGCCCTGAGAGCTTGAATAGAGCGCCAGAATATCGAGGACCTGCTTCTGGCCGTTACGCGTCAGATAGGCCGTGCGCTGATCGGCCCGATCCTTGTCGAAACCGCCGGCCAGGTTGATCGCGTCCATCACCGTCATAGGCACGTCGGTAATGG